>JAKFDY010000229.1:0-21563 GCA_036675885.1 Lacibacter sp.
TTAATGAAGTAAGCATAATGATATCTAAACCGGCATACACTGCATCCATATCTTTTCGCCATGAAGTGAAGATGAAGTTGGCGTTGCTGCAATCATTCGAACCTGCATTTGCAGATTTCAATTGTTTTGAACTGATGAGTTGCTGTAATGATGTTCGGCCTGGCCCATCGCCCACAATAAAAAATTGAAGCTTATTACTGCTGCCTTTTTTCTTTAACACCTGCGCTGCTGTTTCAATAAACAGGCGATGATTTTTTACCGGAACCAAACGGCCAACAATGCCGATGGCGATGATATCATTCGATAAGTTGAATTCATTCCGGAAATGACTTCGTTTGCTCCCATCTTCATCACAAAACCGGGTTGTATCAATACCAAGCCTGATGAGTTTTATTTTATTGGCTGATGCTATGTTGTATTGATTCGTCAGCTCTTCTTTCAGTGTTTCGCTGATAGCAATAATAGCTGAAGAAAACCCCGCAAGCCATTGTTCAATACGAACAATACTTTTAGATATGAAGCCTGAAAAATAAGAATGAAACACATGACCATGAAACGTATGAACAATAACGGGCACGTTTGAACGATGCGCTGCCAACCTGCCAAGTACACCGGGCTTTGCACCATGCGTATGCACAATTTGCGGTTGAAATTTATTGATCGCCCGTTTTATTTCTTTATAAGCACGCAAATCAGTACCGGGCAATACAGACCGTTTTAATGAATTGATCTTCTGAAACTGAAACCCTTTGTATTGATCCAGTAAATAATCAGCTGGTTCTTCATCAGCATCGGGAGCTCCGGCAAGTAACAAAATTTCAAACTCATTACTTAATGCAGCCGCACCGCTAATAACATTAAAAGCAGGACCACCAACAGCTAACCGGTTAAGAATAATTAATAATCTTGGCTTGTTCAAACAGGTTAAAGGGTAGCGTTGAGAAGATGATTTGTTTGTAAAGCTCTTTGCACATCAGCCATTAACTGCGGATGTTGCATTGCTTCAAGATGGCGTTGGTGATGAAGATCGGTACCAATAAGATCAACCAGTTTATGATCAACAAGGTAATGTGCAGCTTCCTGTACACTCTTACCATAATATCCGCTCAACGAAAGAAGATTTACCTGCAGCAGGCAACCCTGGTCTTTAAACCTGTGATAAACCTCTTTCCTGGAATGATAATAATTGTATCGCTCAGGATGTGCCAGCACAGGTTGGTAGCCTTTTACAATTAAGTCGAACAATACATTCTTCAGATCAGAAGGTGCCTGCATAAACGATATCTCTACCAACACAAAATTCTTGTGGAGTGTTAACAGTTGCTCATCATTATTCAAACGATCTGCAAACTGATCATCAATGAAATATTCTGCAGCAGCATGTACTTCCACATCAACCTGCTCTTCTTTCAGTTTTGTTTTTAATACCTGAAGCGCTGCTGTAATGGTTTCCCTGTTGTTTGGATACAGATCGGGATAAATATGCGGAGTGGTGATGAACTTACGATAACCCAGCTCCCTCATTTTTTTAATATAGCTCACCGAAGTTGCCGCATCGGGTGAACCATCATCAATACCGGGTAAAAGATGCGAATGCATATCAATACCCAACGCACTGTAATCAATTACTGCATTGTGTGTTTGCTCTTCTTTCCTCTTTTTAAATAAACCAAACATAGTTTGTATGCGCCCGGCTTTTTTTCTTACAGCTTACTCAGTAAACTTTATACCTTAAAATGGCAGCGACTTTACCTCTTCGTAAACATTCTGTATTCCTTCTCTTAAACCAATCTTTGCTTTCCAGCCACGGTTCTGCAGCTTAGAAACATCGAGCAGCTTACGTGGTGTACCATCTGGCTTCGAAGTATTGAATTGCAACTCACCTTCGTAACCAACAATATCTTTAATGAGTTCTGCCAGTTCTTTAATGGATACATCTTCACCCACACCAATATTCATCCATTCAGTTCCATCATATTCCTGCATTAAAAAGAAACAGGCATCAGCAAGATCATCTACATGCAGGAACTCACGGCGTGGCGTACCCGATCCCCATATTTCAACAGCAGTTTGCTGTGTACGTTTTGCCACGATCATTTTTCGGAGTAAGGCAGGCAATACATGCGAATTCTGGAGATCGTAATTATCATTCGGGCCATATAAGTTTGTTGGCATAGCCGAAATAAAATTGCTGCCGTACTGGCTGCGGTATGCTTCACATAATTTCAACCCTGCAATTTTTGCTATAGCGTAAGGTTCGTTGGTTTGTTCTAATGTTCCTGTGAGCAGGTATTCTTCTTTAATAGGTTGCTCTGCAAATTTTGGATAAATGCAGGATGAACCAAGGAATAACAATTTTGTTACGCTGTGTTTGTAGGATGAATGGATCACATTATTCTGGATCATCAGGTTATCATACAAAAAATCAGCACGGTAAGTATTGTTCGCCACAATACCTCCCACTTTTGCTGCTGCAAGAAATACATAATCAGGTTTGTATTCTTTAAAGAACACATCAACCGAGTCCTGGCTTCGCAGATCAAGTTCTGCAGAAGTACGTAATACTAAATTCTCAAACCCTTCCTGCTGCAGCTTCCGCACAATGGCCGAACCAACCATACCACGATGACCGGCCACAAATATTTTATCTTTCCTCTCCATTATTCAAATTGATTTTTGATCTTATAACCGCTTTCGTGCAATAATTTTTCACGCTTGAAAATATCAAGATCGGCCGCTACCATTTCCTGCACCAAACCATTAAGATCGTATTTTGGTTTCCAGCCAAGCTTCGTATTTGCTTTTGTTGGATCACCAATTAACAACTCCACTTCTGTTGGACGGAAATATCGTGGATCAACAGCTACCACTTCTGTACCAATGCTCAATTGATAAGCGGCATTCGAACAACTTTTCACAGTTCCTTTTTCATCTACACCATCGCCATTAAATTCAATTTCGATACCCACTTCAGCAAATGCCATACGTACAAACTCACGAACAGGTGTGGTTACGCCTGTGGCAATAACAAAATCTTCAGGTTTTTCCTGTTGCAACATCAGCCACATTGCTTCCACATAATCTTTTGCATGACCCCAGTCACGTTGTGCATTGAGATTCCCCAACCATAATTTATCCTGCATACCCAATGCAATTTTTGCAACTGCACGGGTTATCTTTCTTGTGACGAATGTTTCACCACGCAAAGGCGATTCATGATTGAATAAAATACCATTGCATGCATACATGTTATACGCTTCACGATAGTTCACCGTGATCCAGAAGCCATACATTTTTGCTACGGCATAAGGAGAGCGTGGATAGAATGGTGTGCGTTCCGTTTGAGGAACTTCCTGTACCAATCCATATAATTCAGAAGTAGATGCCTGGTAAATTCTTGTTTTTTCAGTTAACCCAAGTAAACGCACAGCTTCTAAAATACGAAGTGTCCCAACAGCATCTGTATTAGCTGTGTATTCCGGAATATCAAAACTCACTTTTACATGACTCATGGCACCGAGGTTGTAAATTTCATCCGGTTGCACTTCCTGTATAATACGGATGAGATTGGTGCTGTCGGTAAGATCACCATAATGCAACACAAAATGTCGGTTGTCGATATGCGGATCTTCATACAAATGATCGATACGATCAGTATTGAACAGTGATGTTCTGCGTTTGATACCATGCACTTCATATCCTTTCTTCAACAAAAGATCAGAAAGGTAAGCACCATCCTGTCCTGTAATACCTGTAATTAATGCTTTCTTCATCGTTGCTTATTGTAATTTATGTTAGTCGTATTCTTTACTTATATACTTTTATACTTACTTTTCTTATTGCCTTTTGCTCATTGCTAATTGCCTATTCCGCATTTACCTCTTAGCTTTCCCCTTCCTCAAAAACTCACTCACCTTAATAAAATATCTTGAGTACAACCGTATGTAACTCGATGGCAATTGATGTTCTGAAAGAATCTGCTTCAATTCTTTATTGATCTTAATGGTACTGCTGATACCGTTTGTGCTCTTGCCTCCCATATTCATCCGCACCAGCATTTCCGGAATGTATACTGTAAACAACTGGTGCTTTCTTAAAAAACGCAAGAGCAAATCAAAATCGGCTGCAATTTCCAAATCAGTACGATAGTAACCAAATTGTTCATAAAAGCGGCGGTAACAGAAGAATGTAGGATGCGCCGGCATAAATCCAAATTTAAACAGGTTGGTTCTGAAAATTGCAGATGAATAATAGCGAACGATCTTATGCTGCTGATCTGCATGCACAAAACCTACATCGCCATAGATCGCATCAATGACAGGGTTACTCTGAAACTTCTCGACAATCTGCTGAATAATATTTTCATTTGTAAACTCATCATCTGCATGCAGAATACCAACGATGTCACCAGTGGCTGCTTTAATCCCTTTATTCAACGCATCGTACATGCCCTGGTCCTTTTCACAAATAACAGTTGATATCTGATTTCGGTATTGATCAACCACGGTCATTGTTCCATCATTGGAATTACCATCCACAATCACATATTCAATATTGTTGTGTGATTGATTGAGCACCGAACGGATGGTCCGTTCGATTGTAGAAGCCCGGTTATAAACAACTGTGATGATGGAGACTTTCATGAAGGGTGTATAATCCTTTCTTTTACTTCTACTGCAGGATTACCGCTGTAAATCTTATAAGCAGCCAATTCGGTCCTTGCAACTGAACCTACTGTTAAAATTGAATGAGATTGACATAAAACACCCGGACATACAATTGACTTTGCTCCGATCCAAACTCCTTCCTTCAGATCAATCGGTTTCACCATTAAATCGAAAGTTGACTTGGAATAATCATGATTGCCGGTCAAGAGGTAAGCTCCTTGCGAAATACAAACATGATCAGCAATTGTTACCTGTGCAAGATTATCGATCCAAACATTCTCCCCGATCCAAACCGAATTACCAATCGTTAATAGCCAGGGATACTTGATATAAACACCGGGTTTAATGGTAACATCATTCCCGATTTTAGCTCCAAACAAACGAAGTAAAAATATCCGTAACGATGACAAAGGATTCCAACTGCATTGCACAAAGAACGCACTCATAAAAAACCAGGCAAAGCGAACGATTGCCGATCGACCTGGATTATACCAACTGTTATCATATTTATCTAGCCTGGTATTCATTACTGCATAAAACTATTGCTGAAAAAGAGAATAATAAGCTTTTCTCAAGCTTGCTTTTTCGATCTTCTGATCGACATACTTCTGAGTTGCCGCCGCAACATTACTGAATTCGTTTTCATCCATGGCAGCAAACTTACCAATTGATTCCTGCAATCCTTGTGACAATTTTTCTGGTTCCAGAGCAAAGCCACAACCAAATAAATCAAGATCAGCAAAAGGCGTGGTTGTAGTTGTTATCACAGGCTTCCCTGCACTCAATGCTTCAACAATTGCATGTCCAAAGTTTTCACTCTTGCTGGGCATGATGAATACCTGGAATTGTTCCATTGCCTTTGTAAGTAAATGCGGTGGAAGTTCACCATGATAAAACACTTTGATATCAGAGGGTAATTGATGAATAAGTGATTGACAATTTTTCCAGTACATATCATCTTTCACTGGGCCGAAAATATGCCATTCAACAGTTGCCTTCACTTGCATTAATGATCGCAAAACTTCCAGGTGATTCTTCATTGGGCTGATCAATGCAATGGTGCCTAACAGCAACTTACCTGCCTGTTTACCTGGTCGGCAACTTACTGACTGAAGGTTAGGGAAATTTGCAGCAACATTTATAAGCATCTTCTCCCCCATTATCGTTTTTATAAAATTCCTTTCATTGTCATCTGTTGCATGCCACGTCACAATTCCTGGAATACCTGACATCCGAAACATAGTCAGGTAATTTTTTTTCTTATTTGCTTTTTGCGAAAGAGCTCCCGGATGCAGCATTCCTCTTGCAGAAAGAACAATTTTCAGTTCTTTACTTTTTAATTTCTTGGCGTAATAGAGGGGTAAAAAATTAAAATAAAACGAATACAAACCATTCACATAAACAACATCTGGTGAAACATCCCGCATCAGTTTTTGCAGTACGTTTTTTTTTGTCCAACTGTATTGCCAATAGAACACTTTTGCTTTTCCTTCCCATTCATTCCAATTATCAGTTATGATATTATCCAGCAAAGCAACATCCCCCATTTCATGTGGTTTGCACACCACATAAAAATCATACACTTCATAAAGTTCCCTTACAAGATTAACCAATGATTGTGTGGGACCACCTGCTTTGTAAGATGGATAAAAATGATCGTAAAAAATGAGGATGCGTTTCTTCAAAATAAATTTAGAAAAATCGATTAAGGCTTTGGAATCAGTTTCTGATACCTACAATTTTAATCGAAGGAAGCGATCGGCAGCCCAGTAACAGAACCAGACAAACAACAGATTTTTAATAAGTGAATTAACACACATCAGAATATCTGTTTCCATTTGTATCGAATTAAGAAAGATAGTCGGGAACCATAGAATTAAGGTCGGGTGTTTTTTGATAATATTAAACAACAAAACAATTACAAGCGAAAAGAAAAGACCATAAAAAAACATAAAAACAATCCCGCCATTCACACCATAATTAGCATAGGCTTCCCCCATGGGGCTGATATTCATACTGTACCCTTCAATTTTATACCCAGTAAACCGTAGCATATTTTCATGCCCACCTGCCTTGGGTTTATCTGGCCACATTAATCTTGGCACAAAGGAGGCAGCAAGTGTGGTGAAAATGGTTTCTCCCTCTGCAAATGGTTCGTTTGCCGGCACATGTACCATTACTTTTCCAACAATCATTCCCTGGTTAGCCCGTACAACTGTTGGGAACATTAAACCCCAGTCAAAAAACTGTTTCGGATCTTGAATTCTGTCAAGAAGCAGAGAAAAAAAAGCTCCGGAATTCCCTTCCTCAGCCTGGCCACCCCAGGCAATAGCACGATAATCTACTTTAATGCTTTGAACCAGCAGCAGAAAAATAAAGCCAACAATAGCAATACCAAACTTTAAAAAACTTGAAACCTTTTGGCCCAGGAAAACAAGCATTACCCCCAGCGCAAGTGTAAAAACCAATTCGCCAAACATAGCCATTGCAAGCGCCTGTAAAAGAATAAATACAACGCCACCTAAGAGAAATAAATTTCTGTTCTTCAGGTCTGAAAAATATACATAAAGAATTCCCACATAAAGAAGCTTGCTGAAGAGATAAGCAACATATCGCAAATCCCCCGGAATAAACACCTGCATAAAGCCAACCACCACTCCTATAACCATAAGCAGTATTCCCATGTTTCCTTTCCCCTTTAGATATTGCTTTGCCTTGTGAACAGCAACAAAGAAATTCTGCTGGTAATTTGATACTGTTAATTGAGGAAGTTTTATCCCGAAAATAAAAAGAAGAATAGCCGGGAACATAAAACTGAAATATGTTTCAGCTGTAACACCCATATCATACTTCAAAGCTATCACCCAAGCCTGGTCATTGTAAATCCTGTAAACAATAGTAGGCATCACCATACATTGGAATAATGCAAGTAAAATAGGTATGTCAAGTGGATTGTAAGATTTACCGATTGAATCAATAAAATTCAATAAATAATAAGTAAACATTCCGATACCCAGCACCTCCTGTATCATCAGCTTTTCATTACCCAAGGCAATCAAAGCCACCATTAGGGCAATAAGTAAATAAATGATTTTCTGATAGTTCTTCATACTAGTTTCTCAAGTACCTGAGCAATACGCTCTGTTGAAAAATTTTCAATATGTTTTTTACTCATTGAGGCAAACTCGGGCAACCGGTTCTTTAGCGTAGCAAAATGGTTTAACAATTGCGTCAACGCTTTCTTATTCCCATTTTCAAAAACAGCCCCATTGTCTTTTACAAGATCGGCTGCGCAACCGCATTTATCACTTACTATTACCGGCCTTTCACTGGCCATCGCCTCATTTACACTTAAACCCCACGTTTCCCCGGGCCCTTTCGATGGCAAAACAAACACATCACCCAAACGGTACACAACCGGCATTTGTTGCTGGTTTTGAAAATCAACAAAAAGTATTCGTGAATCATTTGCCGCTTTCCGCTTCAACTCATGTTCAAGCACCCCATTACCAACTATCAGCAAACGTACATGCTTTAACTGGAGTGATGAAAACGCATCAATCAATAATTCCGGAGCTTTCTTGGGCTCCAGTTTACCGGCAAATAAAAACACAAGTTCATCTTCACCAATACCTAACGTTGTACGCCAGGCTTTCGCTTTTGCTGTATAACTCCCATCAACATCATAGAAACGCCCATTCTCAATGGCGTGGGGTGCATAATACAATTGTTGTTCGTCCAACCCGTGTTTCAAATAGTAGGCTTTATTGGCTACACCTGTGTACAATGCAATATCAACATGCCTGTACACCCAACGGAGAAACAAACGACGTATTATTTTTTTAACAGAAAAACCCGGATATTCATCCAGCAGGGTTGAATCACCACGAAAAAGTATTTTTATTTTCCCTTTGTAATGACGCAGTACCTGCAGGTGGCTTTGAAAACTCCACCCAAATACGAGCAACGCATCAGGTTTGTAAAAGTATATCCGCTGAATAAGATCTTTGTTTTTTATCCCTTTAAAATGTCCTGCTCCGGGTTCCTTTGAAATATTTTCAACAAATTCTTTTTCGTAGCCATCCAGAAGGGGAATATCCCACTTAAACGCCTTCTTAAAATCCGGATCATACACAAACCCCTGCTCCGTTTGCCCCCACGTATAAAATACCTTCAAACTAATCTTCCCACGCTCCGTCAATAACCGGAACAACGGTGCATTATACTGTATGGGATGAGATGTAATGATCGCTAATTTTCTCATACTCATCTTACTTCCTTACTCCTGCTCTGTATTCCTTGTATTTTGGACATTGGATTTTGTTTTTTGTATCCCTTGAGCCTTGGGTTTTCTTGTGCCTTGCATCTTATCCCTCAACCTTACGTCTCCAACACTTCCTTCTCAATTACCTCTGCCACCTTTTCCAATGAAAATTGTTGAATATGGACAAAAGCCTTCTCTCCCATCACATCACAAGTGTCTTTATCAGAAAACTTCTCCAACACCTGCAAAAGATCAGCAACATCGTCACTTCTAAAAGTAAATCCCGTTTCTTTATCTACAATCAACTCCGGCGCACAACCACAGGCATCACTTACAATAGCTGCCCGTCTGCAAACCATTGCTTCATTTACACCAAGCCCCCATGTTTCGCTTTGGCTTGGCAGCACAAACACATCGCCCATGCGGTACAACCATGGCATATCACTTTGGTTTCGGAATGGCTGAAACAAGATCCGTTCATCTTCTTTCGCCAATTCTTTCAGTAGGTTTTCCTGTTCTCCATTCCCCACTAACAGTAACCGGTATTGTTCGCCTTTTAACTGCTGAAACGAACGGATTAAAAGATCAAGCATTTTAACTGCATAAAACTTCCCGGCATACAAAAACACAACGGCCTTGTGATCAATTCCTAACCCGGCACGTTCATCAAGCGCTTTTATTTCCCATGCTTCTGCATTCATTGCAAAACGATTGTTATCGATGGCATGTGCGGCATAAACCAATTGGTCATTCCCTAATCCAACATGCAAATAATAATCTTTATTATTCTGGCCTACATAAAAAGCCTTATCAACCTTACGGTAAACAAATTGTAAAAAACTTTTTTTTAGCTGTCTCTTCAGCCAATTTTGTTTCAATTGTAATTGCGAATCTCCACGAAAAAATAATTTCGGTCTGCCGCCAAAGCGCTGTAATATGCGAAAATGACTGTAAAGACTCCAACGGTAAACAAGGATAGCGTCATATCGTTCATCCTTCAATTGCGCTGCTAATCCTGGATTTATAATACCCCAAAACCGGTTCGAGTCGGGGCGGCTGGAGGTATTGTTTACAAATTCATGTTCATAGCCGTCCAACAATGGAATATCCCAGCTACGTTGCAAGCCAAATCTCGCATCATACACAGTATCTTTCGATTGCCCCCAGGTGTAAAATACCTTCACCTTAATATGCTTTCGTTCACTTAGTAATCGGAACAACGGAGCATTGTACTGGATAGGGTGGGTAGTTATGATAGCTAACTTTTTTATGACGTTATTTCTTAGGGGTGATGACTCGGAAACGATCTTTTACAAATTTACTCATGCAAATCGTTGCTCTTTGCTAACCATGATTTATAACAGTATGAGCTTGCAACAACAGTAATAAATTGCTAAGTACTGATATTAAACTCTTCTTTCAAAGCGGCTGTGAGTTTTACTCCTCGAAGGATTCTCTTTATAATGGCCTTGAGGTTAAATCCAAACTCCTTTTGATAAACCTGCGACATATTGGAACGGTGAACAACATAAACAAGCATGGCTTTCGGTACCGGTATTAACTCTGCATCATAATATTTCTTCATCCGCCCCCTTACCCAACCATGATCGGTAAAGAGGTTGTAGTCATTCCAGTCAAGTGAATTGAAATCAGGTATCTCCACAAGATCACGATGCAGCATATGTGTTGATCCGTTTAGGCCGCACATATAACGTGGCACACTTATCAGAAAGCCTGCACCATCTTTATATAAATATCCTTTGTCTAGATACCAACCACTGCATTTATTTGCATCGCTGGTGGAAAAGAGATAAGTCAGGAAATGTTTAGAAAGCAGGTCATCTGAATCCAACGCCATTAAATAGTTACAACCTGCTTCTTTAGCAAGCTTTGAACCATAGCAAAGCTTCCTCGCCTTATCCCAACGACGTACTGCTTTCTGTTTTGATTTGAATTTAGAAAACAGTTCCTCTTTATTCTTTAAGTCATCCCACGATTGATAGCCAAAAGGAAACTCAACATACACCAGGCGGGGATCTGCTGGTTGTACATCCGGCGCATCAGTATATAGAACATATATTCTGAGGTTGGTATACGTTTGCCGTAATACAGATTCAATTGTCCTGTTAAGCAAAACCTTATCTCCCTGCCAATCAGCTGACTCAGCTTTTGGACGGAGCGGAATGATGAATGCAAATTGAGTCATATATAATTCCATTTCATCAATAAGTGTTGAAAATGGTTGCACGCAATAGCTTCTGCTGTATTATCAAACCGGTTTTTTCATTTAGTTTTTTCAGATAATTCCGCTTTGTGATTAAAAGCAGCCTCTGTAATTTTATTTTTCCCGGGAAACAATTGATCCAGGAGTTCCGACAATTGTTGTGTCACAGCTCTTGCTGAATAACGCTCAAATACATCCTGTTTTACATTCTCTTTTTTAAACGTGTCGTTAAAATGGGAAAAACTGTCCCATGTTATCATCCACTCGTTATAAATTTTTTTGATGTCAGTTTCGCCGTTAAAGCTTAACACAATACCTGAACAGGATTCTTCAAGCACCTGAACTGCTGTACTTGCAGAATGCAATACTGCCAGTACGGGTTTTCCGCTTAAGACCCCCTGGTAAGCCTTGCTGGGTGTATAATGCGGTTCTGTACTTCCTAAAATAAAAACAGCATCTGCTGCATCTAAATGAATCAGTACATCTAAATAAGGAATCCGCTTGGGATATTCAAATACCACCGTTTGCCAAAGGCCGTACTTTTCAGCCAAGGGCTTAATGTTATAACCAGTTGCATCATTGGGAGATTTACCTGTGCCAATAAAATGAAACTCTATCTCCGCAAATGCATCCTTGTTTGCAGCAACTGCACGAAAGATTTCTTCCAACGGTTGATATGCCTTGGGCAGCATAGCTCCCGCATAAACCATTTGCAATTTTTGGTTGCGTTGAAAAAGGTAAGGCTGCAATTGCAATGTCTTTAACCGTTCATGATCCATTGCTTCGCCGCCATACGGCATTGCACCAAACAAACAGTTTTTTTGTAAAGAAGGATTACGTTCAATCACCGCTTTATAATACCCTTCAGCCACACCCGTAATAAGTGAGGCATCTTTCACTGCTTTTGGTTCAAGCCATTCAGCAAGTTTTGTACTGAACCAGTGACGGGAAAACAATTTATCTGATCCGGGGAACCGATGCACCCATGGATCTATATAGTCAATGCCATATTTTACACCTGTTTTTTTATTCAGGTAAGTGCCAATAAGGGAAACATAAAATGAGGGGATAGGGACAAACACAAAATCAATCTGCTCTTTCTTCACCAGCTCCAATGCTTTTTTCCGTAATTGAAAAAAAGCACGCAAGCCAATATCACCTATAAGCCTTGGTTTTGTAATCTTAAATGCCTTCACTTTTTCAATCTGCTGATGAGAAGGTAAGAGTTGATGTAAATTCCAATCCAATTCTTCTTCATAAAAATCTTCATGCACAGTTAAGATCAAGGGCTCCCAGCCAAATGCAGGCAAATGCTGTGCAAACAAACGGCTGCGGTGAACAGCAGCCAGGTTACTGGGCGGATAATGTGGCGTAATGATCAGTATCTTTTTCAATAGCTGGCAGACGTTAAAATTTTTCTTGTAGCTGTTATGCTGTCAATTAAATAATAGAGCTTGGAAGTTCCTTGTTTTGAAAAAAAAGCTGCCTGTTAAGTGCAACGCCATTTAACTTACCCGAAACAACAGCTTCTGCATATGACATATCTACCGGTATTTTTATTTCTTTAAATAAACTCAACAGTTTCACTGCTCCATGGTAAGAAACAGCATAGGCATGCGTACCATAAAAATAACCGGCCCTGTCAAAATCTTTGCTAATGGCCTTTGAAAAACAGCTGAACCTGATCCTCAATGTTTTCTTTACCAGAAAAAAAGGAGGCGTCTTTTGATAATATTTCAGGAAATAATAAATACGATATAAATTTCGAAGCGCTGGATTTCTTATTTTTTGATTAACCGCACAAACTCTTGTGTAACCCATGTACAACAGATCTCTATTACTCCAGTCAAACTTCTTCAGCACTTCAATTTTTTGCTCAAATTTTTTGTGATCAAAAATGATATCGTCTTCTAAGATCAGCACACGATCCAACTTCTCATCAACAATTTTCTTTAATAAGGAAAGATGTGATAACCAGCACCCGGTTTGTCCGCTGCTCCAGTTGTTCGTAAGATGCTCATCAATTTTAACCAACCCCGAAAACTGTTCTTTTAAATGCTCAGGGTCATTGTTATTTTTCCCCGCATCAACACCTTCAAAATAATTATAGCTGCAACCCTCTAGCTGTTCATCAACCAATGGCTGGCGGGATTTATTCCGCTCAATTGAAATAACAAATATGTGTGTAAACAGCTCGTTGAGCCCCTTCCTTTCAACCATAAATAAATAACTGATGTAGTTGTTAAAGCAAGCTATAACATTGGCATCTTATATAAACAACATTGGTTTCATCAACCTGCCTTTGTTATGCAGATAAAACGTTGGCTACATATGTTAAAAAAAGCTTGCTTTCCTGCTCCCAGTTCAACTCTTCTTTCCCAAGTTGCAAAGATGCTTCCCGCTGCTGGTGAAGTAATTGGTGATTGGTAACGTATTTCTCTAATAAACCGGTCAATTGTTCCACATGACCCTGCTCGTATATTTCTCCGATTCCGGGATAAGTTGCCAGTAATCGGGTCTGTGCTTTTGTATTTGAAAAAAGAACTGCATTACCTGCAAGCAGGTACATGAATAATTTATTAGTTAAACAAATTTCACGGTTCAGAATATGCGGCACTTCCACAGCTAAACCAATATGATGCTGTGATGCTATGGAAACAATTTCTTTCTCAGTTACAGGTTCAAGAAAACGTAATTGTCCGGGCTGAAGCGCATATTTTGTTGCTACTTCAAGGAAATACTTTTTTCGTTCTTCGTTGCAATTGCCCAGTAAACTCAGTTGAATGTTGGGGTTCCCTGTTTTACCAATTGCTGCTATAACAGTTTCGAGCCCCCGCTTAGGGCCCACAAATTGTGAAAACCAGAATAATTTCAAGGGACTTTCCGGTAATACTGCTAATTGTTCTTTACCATATACTAACGGAAAACAATTATTAATAGTTTGAAATTTAATTGCCGGATATAACTCCCGGTAAGCTTCTGTTATAAGTGGCGATGCTGTTGTTGCACTTGCTAAAGCAGGCACATACTTGCCTTCAATAGCCTTTACTTTTCCCCAATGCATGGAAAAAGCCTGTTCTTCGCCACGGTGAAAGTCTTCAAAATCAAATGCTGCTTTTGCATGATGCTTTTTAGCAGCCTGTACAACCGATGGTAAAGCCCCGATGTTATGACCGATATACAGATCTGCTTTTTGCAGTGAAGCAACTGCTGTTAACTCCTGGCTGTAAAATGCAAATGACCGCACGGCGGCATTTGCCCGGTTCCCTGCCACACGAAAAACTAAATGATAAAACTTTCGCCTTAGCCTTGCCCATTGATACTTGCGCTTTTGATGCACCGTGTGATAACCGGCAGATATCCAGCTAATACCTGGATGCTGCGCAAACAAGGCTGCATCAAACTCATCGGCCCATGGCGACATTGGGCAATACACTACTGTAACAGAATACCCCGCTCCATCAAGTGCCAGCGCTTCCTTTACTAACCGGGGATTAGCAGAAGGTTGACCGGAGCTAATGAGGACAATTTTCATGATCTATATAAATATCTTTTCTCCTGGGCTCTTTAAATAATATTAGTCAACAGAAAGAATATTTTTTCTGCGATTGTAAAAGCTTAGTCTTTGAACAATGACAAATAACGATTAGCAATAACCGGCACATCAAATTTAGATGCTGCTACTTCTCTGCACACTTTTCGCTTAATTGAATGTATCTTCTTTACAGCCTCAATCATCTCATCATCTGTTCTTACAATTTTGCCGGTAATATCTTCTTCAACTACTTCTGGAACGGAGCCTTTATGAAAGCCGATCACCGGTGTGCCGCAAGCCATGGCTTCGGTCATCACCATGCCAAATGGTTCGTTCCATTCAATAGGAAAGAGTAATGCTTTTGACTGACCGAGATAAAAATTTTTCTGTTCATCATTTACGGCACCCACATATTTTATCTGCACATCATCAATCAGCGGTTTGATCTCCTGTTCATAGTAAGCACGCTCATCTGCCAATGGAGAAATATTTCCTGCGAGAATGAGTTGATGCCCTGTTGCTTTGGCCACTTTAATAGCAGTGTGGGCTCCTTTTATTTTTTCAATCCGTCCGAGAAACATCAAGGGAGCATCAGCCGCAACCGTTTCCTGAACAGTATATTTTTCAAATTCAATAGCATTATAAACGGCTTCCCATCTTCCGCCTGCATAAACACGACTGATAAGATCTTTACTGCAACCGGTGTAAACAATATTCCTGTTGGGCAGTTTATTCATGAATTGAATATTGCGGCTGCTGATCTCCCTTCCATAGGTCATGATTTTTTTAATGGGATGATTCAGGATGGGAAGTAAATAAGCCAATCGCCCAAAGTTGTGAACCAGGTCAAATTCATTCCGGTGTTTCCATAAAAATTTCCATGCTGTTGGAATAGCCATTCGGGCATCCCGCTTTTTTGGCGGAAAGCCTTCTTTGCCAAAAGGATGAACTGTACAACCTTCCACCTCTGACCCTTCCGTTACCAGTAAATGCACTTCATGCCCAAGTCTTTTATATTCTTTCGCAAACATGTACACCAGCCGTTCATGACCACCGTAGCCTTTTGGTGGCACAAGTATACCAGGATCCATTACAAGTAATATCCGCATAAATTTTTTATTTCGTCGGCACGGCTCACATGCCGTCAGACGTAAAGGGTTTCTTAAAAAAGGACTTCTTTATATAACTGTTCGTACGCATCGCATACTTCCTTAAAACTCCGGGGCGGCGTCAGATTCTTTTTTAATGATTGTAAAAGAACAGGTTCATCGATGCATCGTTGCAGCTGTTCTTTGAGTGATACAACATCTTTGAAACGGAACAACAAACCATTCACATCATGTTTGATCTGTTCTGCATTGCCATAAACATTACTGGCTATTACGGGAATGCCTGCTGCAAATGCTTCCTGGATAACTAATGGACTCATTTCAGAAAACGTAGAACACAAACACAATGCGTCGTACTGCTGCATCGTCTGCACTACTTCCTGCTGCTGCAATTTTCCTTTCCATCGAATATTGTTATATCCTGCAGTTTTCTTGCGCCACTCGTTTTCATAATTCTCATCCCCTGTTTGTCCATAAATATCTAATTCTATTTGATGAGGAAGAAGATCCAGTATTGCTTCCAGTAACAAATGCAACCCTTTAAACCGGTTAATACGTCCAACAAAAACGAAACGGATCGTTGCTGAAGTTCTTGTTGTTACAGTATTTAATAGAACAGAAGCTTGCAGTGGCAATCCTTGTGGAATATAACTGATCTTATTTTCCTTCACTCCGTTTAGTAACAGAACCTGCTTATACCACTCTGTGATTGTAACCATACAATCACAATGCTGCACCAATGTTTCAAAATTTTTCTTTAGTTGTTCAATCAAATGAACAGTGCCTAAAGCAGTACCCAGCTTACTGTTCCATTTAGTTGTATCAATCCTCAATTGATTAAATACAGTTGATGCCGGAAGCAGCAAAGCATTCATTGCAGTATTCCCTTTTCCATGCAGGTAACAATTGCTGCACTTTTGCAAACGGATCAGGCCATCACACAGTTCTTCATCTTTATAGAGCAGGTTTCCTGTTTTACAGGTATTCCCGGCCAAATGAAAGGTCATGATCACCTTTGCTCCATTATTCTTTGCCGCAATCACATGATGCAAGGTAATCCCGTTGCTGCCGGCTAATTCATGAAAATGAACAATATCCGGTTGTTCTTTTTGTAAATGAGCAACAAACTCCTTCAGTCCGTCAGGCTTATGTATGCCCATGATGAGTGAACGATCAACCACTGATGGCTCTGCGTATCGAAATACGTGAAGCTCATCATAAACATAGCTTGCAGAGTCCTTTTTACCATAGTTTGGAATCACAACTTCTATTTCTATATTCTTTTGCTGCAGTTGTTTGCTCAATGCCCAGGTATATACTTCAGTACCCGCTGTTTGCTGTGGAAGAAAATGATTTAATACTTGAATGACTTTCATAAATTATCAATAACAGAAATTGATACAAAGAGGGTCTTCTATTTCTGGCTTATTGATATCTTGTAGAATATATTTCTTTTCAAAAGCCATCAAAGTAGATATTTACTTTACATATTGTCTCCATCCCAACTGCCACATTTTATGCCTGATCAATCCTACATAATGACGGATCGCAAATTGTTCGGTTGCCAATGCCGATATCCGGAAATGATCATTGGCCGATATATGAAAAACTCTGGGATCTAAAACCCTGGCTTGCTTATCATGATAATACATCAGATTCATTGCAGACTGATCAAGAAAATAATGATCCTTTTCAGTTTTTATGCAATAATCAATATAAGCTAATCCCTTGCGCCAGTCAAGTGGAGTGTTGGCAATCAGAAAACCGGCATTCACGGTGTACATCTCCTTTTTAAAATCAAACAAAACACCCAGTTCGGGGTCAATATTGTTTGCTTCATTTGGTTCGGGCAGATACCAGTTATGCGATTTAAATTCGTTGAGATACTGATTGAAAAGAGGATAAAACAAAACATCAGAATCAATATAGATAGTGGTACCATTCACCCGGTGGCTGGCAAAAGCAGCAAACTTCCGCAGCTGCCATTTTTTTGAATACTTGCTTTGTTCTTCTTTCGCTACTTCGTCACTCCATCGTTTGATAACTACAAAAGGCAGCTTGTCAAAAATTACCTTTTGCTCCTGTGTAAATACATCATCGGCATACAACGTCCATTTTCGGGGCATACCAACAGCGTTTATAAAAGATAACATGCTCAGCAACAGATCAGGAAAACTTGCAGCATTTACAAATGCCACCAGCTCAATTTCTGTTGCTTTCGTGTTTGTGAGTTTTGGAATTGAATCTAAAAATGCTTTGGAATAAACATATTTTTCAAATTGTTTTTTTTGACTATTCCCCAAAAAAAGACTGACCGTCTTTTTTACTCTTCCAAGTCCTTTTATTTTCATTTTTTTTAATTCAAGCCACAGTGTTATTGGCTGATTCGCTTAACAATAATGAATTAATTATTCTTTAGTACTCGGCTTAAAATTCGTTTACTGAGTAACCAGAAAGCAATAGCTGCATACTCCCCGCCATATCCTGCTGATATTGACAAAAGCTTTAAACCAGCTTTTGATAATAAAAAGGAAATAGGGGTTTCGCTCAAAAAAAGCTTTATCTGATAAATGACAGATTCCCGATAAAGAGATTTCTCGATTTTATATCTAAATGATGTCTCTTTGGTAATAGCAAGTCTCTCATTTAAAACATCAGAACTCCTCAAACTTTTGGTTCGTACAGTACCCGAGTGAAATCTATGATAGTTTAATGGCTTACTTATATAGGCAATACGCCCATATTCTAATAATCGCAAATAAAAATACCAATCGCCGCAAAGCTTAAACTTATGTTCAAAAAAGGAAGCATCAACAAACTCATTTTTGAACACAACCGCACTTACATTAGGAATTGTACATTGTTTAAATAGATGTTCTTTTATTTCTTCTTTGCCTTCCTTCACAAATGATTTTTCACACCACGCAAGTTCTTTGTAAGACAAACCAATTGTTTTACCAACTTCATCAACATCCGTAGATCTTGTGTAAGCAAGCACAACTGTAGAGTCATTAAACACTTCTAAAACCTGCTTAAGAAAATTTTTATCAGAAAAATCATCACTTTCTGCTATCCACACTAAAGATGTCTTATCTATAAAGGAGAGCCCCTTCTCCCACTGCTTAAAAACACTTCCCGAATTAACAGGATTGACAACTAGTTTTATTTTATCACTTTTATACTGGCTGATAATTGCTAAGCTGTTATCCGTGGAAGCATCATCCAGTATAATTATTTGATCAATAAATTGCTCCTGAATTAAAACTGATTCAAGCCTGGTGCTTAAAAAGCGTGCGTGATTATAGTTAGGTATAATTACAGAGACTTTTCTCGCCATTTAGATAATACTTTATGTGTACTCTCAAGAAAAGCATTTCCCCATTTTTGATCGGGCTCGAGGTGATTCCCTTCTGCCCATTCATTCCAGGCATTAATAAAAACAAAGTTTTCATCTCGTGAAAAAGGCTTAAACTTTTCGATTGTTGCCTCCAGCCACTTTTCATATAACCCCGGAGTTGAACCGTGTAATATTGTTGCATTAGCTTTCCGTGCTGAATTATCCCAACTTGGGGTAACACATGGATAATACCCATAATCTGGTACCGGCTTTGCAATCATGTGCTCAACAAACTGATCGTACCGTAAAACTCTGTTCTTTGTATAGATACTTTTTTTTATGTTCAATTTGTTCAACAATCTGGCAACAAACGACCCTTTTATATTCACACTCATAGGAGCTTCGAAAAAATCTGGCTGAAACTCAATAGCTGCATCAAAGCCAAAATCATTTGGATCAACTTTGAAGTTGAAACTTTGCATATATGCAACATATAAACCAGGAAATCCTTTTTTAATAACTACTTCATTCCATAAGGAAATAGTTCGTTTCACATCAGGAAATAGTGCAGGTCTGTATATTGCAAGAAAAGGCTTACCATCAACTTTAATATATCTTTCGTCAGAAAAAAAGTTTTCAATTAAAAAATAAATGTGTTTAAGATCATCTTCTTCACTGTAATCCTGTTTAATTAAAACATCCTGTTCCATACCGTCCCACCTTCTTGTCCAGTTTTCATTTGCCCAACAAAGCATGAAAGGGAAATCAGGTGTTTTATGTTTAATCATTGCATCCAATGGCTCGTTTAACAATCGTTTACCGTTAAACCAATAATGATAAAAACAAAAACCATAAATACCCGCTTCTTTCGCCATCTCAGCCTGCTGCTCCATTATACTATGAAGGCGCAAATCATAAAAGCCTAAATCTGCGGGCAAACGGGGCTGATAATGACCTTTAAACCTTGGCCTTGCCTTGGTAACATTGGTCCATTCTGTGAAACCTTTACCCCACCATTTGTCATTTTCTGGTATTGGGTGATACTGTGGAAGGTATATTGATATGGAACGTATAGACTTCTCTTTATCTGTCATAGCTGTATTATGTGAGCACTATTTCAAGCAATTACCTAGGCTTGTTTTAATCGTACAATCGCCGGAAAACCTAAAGACCCAGCCTTCTGATTAAACTAGTATATCGATAGTAAATTTTGGGATTAAAGACAAATACCGGCAGGAGGTAGATGTAATAGAACAAATACGATTTATAACAATTAAAAAAAGTGGAAAACCAATTTTCCTTTTCATAAAAAAAATCACCTTTTAATCCTCCCGTCTTTTTCGATAGCACAAATGGGGGAAAATAATTACGTAACAAACTTTTATTTATTACATGCTGAAGATTTTTATCGTAGCCGTCTTTAACCAATAACTCTAAAATTGAATTGAAATTAGTAGAAAAGACTTGAGCAAATTTGTAGCCACCTTGTCCACCAGCTCTGCATGCTAAAACCGGATTTTCCAATACCACATTTTTTTTAGCTAGAAACACGGTGCGAATCGTCCAGCTTAAAAGAGCAAGAGATGTCCCTTTAAACTCGTAAGGATCTATTTTACCCTCAACAAGATTTTTGTTTATAATATTTGCTGAAAGAAAAGTAACCCAATAATTGACACGTCGCAGATAGTCTAATGGATTTGAGTAAAAGATCGTATTGTTAGGCGCATTGGTATCGAATTTTGAATAATCAACTGTTGAATGAAACCATAAATTATTTAAATACAATACCCCAATATCTTCATTTGACTTCAAAACTTCAATTACCCTTCTTACAGCATCGTTAACTGCCAGATCATCATCAGAAAGTTGCCAGATATATTTGCCGGAAGCATTCTCAAAAACTGAAATAAAATTTCCGTCCATTCCTAAATTTTCCGAATGTCGGTTATACTTTATATTATATCCATTTTTCGTAAACTTGTTAACCACTTCAGCTGTGTTATCTGTCGATGCGTTATCAGACACAATTATCTCTACTTCAATTTCGTAGGGTTTAATCTGGGGAAGTAGCTGCGTTAAACAAGCTTCGACAAATGACGCTCGGTTATAAGTAGGGATAGCGATTGTAAGTAATTGTTGAGCCATTATTTTTGACTTTTCATCCATTCTATCATGCCATTAATTCCTTCTTCTTTTGAAACTTGTGGTTTCCAGTCAAAATCCTCAAACGCCTTATTAATGTTTGCCACAAATACTTTTTGGTCACTTTTGCGCCAATCTAGTTTTTCATATTTTAACGTTATGCCGAATATTTTTTCTAAAAAATCAAAAAGTTCAAGTAAAGAAAGACTATTATTCATACCACCACCAATATTATAAACCTGTCCGGCAGTTTTATTGATATTGGTTACTGCCTTTAAATAACAA
>JAKFDY010000230.1:0-5836 GCA_036675885.1 Lacibacter sp.
CATCACTGATTACTCATCACTGATCCCTCATCCCTTCATCTTACTCTTAATATAATCAATCTGTTCCTGCAATGCATTCACATCTTCACCTGCTTTCTTCAATGTTTCTTTTTTCCCAATGATGGTTTTGAGAAAATTCTCAAACACAGGTCCGAGGCCATACTGCTCAGGAATTGCATCCCTGAATTTTAAAATCTCATCAATACCACGTTTTACGTTTTCTGTGTTTTTGATAGTGCCAAGCATGTTCGAATAGGTAGCTGTTAAATTGAATTTTGCCTGTGATAAACCCATGCTGCTGTAAGCTTTGGTGATTTCATCAAATGCGCCTTCATCACCACTCTTGATCAATGTATTTGCTACAGCTTCAAGAAGATTTCCTTTCATGGGCTGTTTTGACAAACGTTTTGCTTCTGTTAATGCAGCCGATGGATCAATTTTTTCAAGAGCTGTTAATGCAGCAGCACTTAACGTGTACGATGAATCATTCACTAAAGAAGTAAACAGTGTTTTGTAAGCAGGCTTTTTTAAATTTCCTAAGAAGGTAACAGCGGCGCTGCGTATAATGCGGCTGGGATCTTTCTTTGCAATTGCTTCAATAGAAGTTTCTGTTGCTTCAACAATGGCAGTTTTCTTCGCATCGAGTTTACCAATCGCAAAATTGCGGAGGCCGCTGTATTTGTCATTGATCGCTTCTTTCATAAATGCAACTGCTTTTGCATCGTCTTGCTTTTTTGAAATAAATTCGATGGCTTCTCTTCTGTCTAAATACAAACCTGCATACTTGTATTGATGAATATATTCTTCAAGCGTTTTGTTTTCTTTCTTCACTGCCAGCAACACTTTGTCGCCGTCAAAATTTACAAGATCAGGTTTTGCAGATACTGTAAATGAAAATGTATCAACTGCATTTCTTACCCAAACCTGCTGGCGTGTTTTGTTGCTGCCGTTATAAATATCAATCGCAACAGGTAATTGAAACAGTTTTTCTTTTTGTGTTTGTTTAACAATCACATTTACTTTCTTTCCACTCTCATCGTAACTGTAAGTAATATCTAATACAGGATGCCCTGCACCAAAATACCATTGGTTAAAGAACCAGTTAAGGTCCCTGCCGGTTATTTCTTCAAAGGCAATACGCAGTTGATGTGCTTCGGCCGATTTGTATTTATTGGTAGTTAAATAAAGATTCAGTGATTTAAAGAAAGCACTATCACCAACATAGTTACGGAGCATGTGCAGAATGCGGCCTCCTTTGCTGTAACTCACCGCATCAAACATATCTTCTTTATCACGGTAGTAATAACGTACAAGATGTTTGCTTTCGCTGCCACTGCCTAAATAACCCTGCATGGCACTGTAATGTGTTGCATCTGCTTTGTCTTTGCTGAATTTATATTCATCCCACAGGTATTCGCTGTAATCAGCAAATGATTCGTTTAATGTAAGGTTGCTCCAGCTTTCAGAAGTTACATAATCACCAAACCAATGGTGAAACAGTTCATGCGCAATGGTACCTTCCCACCTGTTGCCATCTGTTAATTCACGTGCATCTTGTTGTGCACTTTCCTGGTGAAGAGTGGCAGTGGTATTTTCCATAGCACCACTTACATAATCACGACCCACCATCTGAGCATACTTTACCCAAGGATAATCAACACCGGTTATCTTTGAGAAATAGGTCATCATCTCTGGTGTATTACCGAATATTTTTTTTGCTACGGAGGCGTATTCCTTATCAACATAATAGCTTACTTCTTTTCCTCTCCAGCTTTCTTTCACTACCGCAAAATCGCCTGCACCCATAAAGAAGAGATAAGGTGAATTGGGTTGATCCATCTTCCAGTAATCAGTGCGTGTGCCATTGCTGTTTGGTTTCTGGCTCATCAACTTACCATTGCTCAACGTCACCCATTTAGCAGGCACAGTTATATAAAAATCCTGTGTTGTTTTCTGATTTGTTTTGTCGATAGTTGGGCACCAAACGCTCGTAGCTTCGGTTTCACCTTGTGTCCAGAATTGCGTTGGCTTATCTTTTTCTTCGCCTTTTGGATTGATAAAGTACAAACCTTTTGCATCGGTAATAGCAGCACTGCCTTCGGTTTTAAAATCGTTGGGTTTTGCTGTATAGTTGATGTATACAGTATATACTTCGCCACCTTTGTAGGTTTTGTCGAGTGTTACTTTTAACAGCAACCCGTCATATTCATGCTTCAGTTTGGTGCGTGCTGTACCTTTCTGAATAGCCACTTCTTTTATCTCCATTCCTTTCGCATCAAGTATTAGCGTATTGCTCGGATAGAAATAAGGTTTCAATGTGAGCCATGCATTTCCTTTTAACTGTGCATTTGGTATATCAAAACTGGCTTCAAGTTTTGTGTTTACTAAAGCATGTGTCTTTTCAGGCGTTGAGCGATAGATTTTTTTCCAGCTTGTATCAGCCGGTTCCTGTTCCTGGGCAAATACAGCATTAATGCTTAGCACCAACAGACCGATGATGAGATTTCTTTTCATGTTTCTTTTTAATTGTTTGTTTGGGAGTACCTGTTTTCAAATAAGTGTATGACGGCAACCATTTGTTACGGGTTTCCTGTTTCCTTTGTGTGTAAAGATAAAGTGGCTCGTGATTTGGACTGTAGATTTTGACAAATGGTTTGTGATCTGGATAAACAAAAAAAATTAGCTTTGTTGCTATGCGAACATCAGTGATCAGAAGACTTGCATTAGTTATGGTGGTTTCAGCCTTTTTCAGCTTACAGGCAAAAAGCCAGTTAAATCATTTCATTTATCTCCAGACAGATAACCAGCAACCTTTTTATATCAAGTATAATAACAGGATCATCAGCTCATCTTCTTCCGGCTATCTCATTCTTCCAAAGTTGAAAGATGGGGTAGTAGAATTTTCCGTTGGTTTCCCCAAAAGTGATCAGCAGGAGCAGCAGTTCCGCTATACAATTAACAACGCCGACAAGGGGTTTCTGTTGAAAAACTTTAGTGATAAAGGCTGGGGGCTGTATGATCTGCAGACTTCATCCATTGTATATGCAGCGGTTAAACCTGCAGAAACAAATAGCGGTGCGGGTAATACAGTTACACCCGCAAATGATCCTTTTAGCAACATGCTCTCGAAAGTAACACAGGACAGTACCGTGAAAACAGTAACTGTGGTAAAGGAAACAAAGCCAGTTATTGTAGATACTCCAAAACCCGTAAAGGTAGAAGTTGCAGCGACTGCTCCTGCGAAAGATACAATAGTTGCCAAGCCTGAAACGAAACCGGAAAAAGTAGTTGAACAGCCCGTTGTAACCGAACCCGAATGGACTGCTCCGGCAAAATCATCCATCAAGCAGGTTCGTAAGTTTGAAAGCAGGGAAGGGGCCGATTTTGTGTTTGAAATAGGTGAAACCAATGGGTTAAAAGATACAGTCCGGCTATTTATTGAACGGGATACCACTCTAAATCCGGTTGTAACTCCGGTGGTAATTGATACGCCAAAAGCAGAGATTGTAAAGAAAGATACTGTAGCTGTAGTTGAACAACCCAAAAAGGAAGAACCTGTAGCGAAGAAGGAGGAAGTAGTTGAAAAGAAAGAACCTGTTACGCCTCCCGTTGTTACCGAGCCGGTTCAGAAAAAGGAAGCTGCATCATTGCCGAATAGTAATTGTAAAGATTTTGCTACAGAGGACGATTTGATAAAAGTCCGCAGGCGTATGGCTTCTCAACGGAAAGATGAGCAGATGGTGGATGAAGCAAAGAAAGCCTTCCGCACAAAATGTTTTGCAACAAGTCAGTTAAGAAACCTGTCAGCACTGTTCCTTACAGATGAAGGGCGGTATCGTTTTTTTGATGCGGCGCTCCCATTTGTAACAGATTACAGCAATTTCAAGTCTCTTGGTGAAACAATCAATGACGAGTATTACAAACGCAGGTTTATTGCTCTTTTGCCCAATCAATAAATTATGCCACGTTACTTTCTGGAGCTTAGTTATAAGGGAGAAGGATATAGTGGTTTCCAGGTGCAGCAAAATGCTGTTACCATTCAGGCTGAAGTAGAAAAGGCATTCCAGGTCTTTTTCAGAAAAGAAGTGGAGCTTACAGGCTCATCCCGCACTGATGCCGGGGTGCATGCACTACAGAACTATTTTCATTTCGATTGGGAAGATGAGTTTCCTCAAGCTTCTGTTTATAATCTCAACGCTATTCTACCTTCAGGCATAGTAATAAAGTCAGTAAGGGCAGTAAAGCCTGATGCACACAGCCGCTTTCATGCAACAGCAAGAGAATACAAATACTTCATTTACGATAAAAAGAATCCTTTTATTGACGACAGAGCCTGGTACTTGCCGTATACCCTTGATGAATCGTTATTAGATGCATGTGCTCAATTGGTAAAGAATAACCTCGATTTTTCTGCCTTTTCAAAACGTAATACGCAGGTAAAAACCTTTCAATGCAGTATTGCAGTAAGCGAATGGATAAAAGAAGATGGTTGTCTTGTTTATCATGTAAAGGCAAACCGTTTTTTAAGAGGAATGGTGCGTGGCCTTGTAGGAACAATGGTGAGAGTGGCCAGGGGAACAATAACACTTGAAGCTTTTGAAGCATTACTGGCACAAAAAGCACTGGCTGCTGCAGATTTTTCGGCACCTGCAAAGGGCTTGTTTTTGGTAAGTGTGTACTATCCGGGGGAGCTCTTTCTGAATCCTTGAAAAAATATTTTGTGCTGAAACGCTTTGCCACAAAGCATTTCAGCTTTAGCCTTCAAAAAAGATTCAAAAAGGTTTGGTTTGTAACCCATTACACCGTTACCTTTGCAGCCCGCTTTGAAAAAAACGGGTAGTTCTTCAAAAGGTTATCTTCTCTTCTCAACTACATCGGTTACAGCTTTTTAATTCAAAAAAAGTTGAAATAAAACGAAGAAAAATTTGGCAGATAAAAATAGCCGCCTACCTTTGCAACCCGCTTCAAAAAAAGCGAAAGTTCTTCAAAAGGTTAGCACTAAAAGTCTGCACTAAAACAAACTTTCTCTCTGGTTTAAATCGATAAAAAAAGTTGAAATAAAACGAAGAAAAATTTGGCAGATAAAAATAGCCGCTTACCTTTGCAACCCGCTTCAAAAAAAGCGAAAGTTCTTCAAAAGGTTGGCAGTGAAAATTCACATCAAAGCAGGTTTTTCTTCGAATGAAATCGACAAAAAAAAGTTGAAAGAAAACAAAGAAAAATTTGGTGAATTTAAAAAACCACTTACCTTTGCACTCCGTTTAAAAAACGGGGTCACGAAAACAAACAAAAGTTCTTTGAAAGTTTGAAAGCAACAGCAACGTTTTAATTAATTAGAACGGGTAAAAATTTAAGCGTAAAATAATTCGATTTTTGAACTGTTAATTCTTGAGAATTAATAGTCAGTATCAAACAACATTTACAATGGAGAGTTTGATCCTGGCTCAGGATGAACGCTAGCGGCAGGCTTAATACATGCAAGTCGAGGGGCAGCAGGTTTGTAGCAATACAGATGCTGGCGACCGGCAAACGGGTGCGGAACACGTACGCAACCTTCCTTTAACTGGAAGATAGCCCACCGAAAGGTGGATTAATACTCCATAATATAACTGAATGGCATCATTTAGATATTAAAGCTCCGGCGGTTAAAGATGGGCGTGCGTCTGATTAGGTAGTTGGCGGGGTAACGGCCCACCAAGCCTGCGATCAGTAGCTGGTGTGAGAGCACGACCAGTCACACGGGCACTGAGACACGGGCCCGACTCCTACGGGAGGCAGCAGTAAGGAATATTGGTCAATGGACGCAAGTCTGAACCAGCCATGCCGCGTGGAGGAT
>JAKFDY010000231.1:0-8889 GCA_036675885.1 Lacibacter sp.
ACAGGCATTACAGCAGGCGATCTTGAATTGGATGATCTGCTCACAATGATCTTCGCAAAGAATATTGAAGTATCACGTTTTATGGCGAAGAAGCTGTATCGTTTTTTTGTGTATTCAGAAATTGATGCAGCTGCTGAAACAAACGTAATTGAACCATTGGCAGAACTGATTCGTAACAATAATTGGGAAATAAAACCTGCATTAAATGCATTGCTTAAGAGTGAACATTTCTTTGATGCGCTCAACCAGGGAGCCATGCTTAAATCGCCATTGGAACATGCAGGTGCTATTTGTCGTGAGTGGGAGATTGTTTTTCCTGATGCAGTAACAGCACATGCAGATGCATACGGCATGTGGAATTATGTGATGACCGTAGCTGCTAACTACCAGCAGAACTTAGGTGATCCGCCAAGTGTAGCAGGCTGGCCCGCTTATTACCAGATTCCGCAATTCTATGAATTGTGGATCAATACCGATACACTTCCAAAACGAAATCAATTCAGTGATCTCATGATCGGTAATGGTTATTCACGCAATGGAAAAAAGATTGTGAT
Source organism: Lacibacter sp. (assembly GCA_036675885.1). Taxonomy (GTDB): domain Bacteria; phylum Bacteroidota; class Bacteroidia; order Chitinophagales; family Chitinophagaceae; genus Lacibacter. The sequence goes on from JAKFDY010000231.1 coordinate 555, forward strand.
CGATGCTGTGGCTTTTACCAAAACACTGGCAAATCCTGCTGATCCGAATTTGCTGATCAATGAATTATTTGAAATGCTGTTTCGTATTCCTGTTTCGCAACAATCGAAAGACCAGTTGAAGAAAGATTTTCTGTTAACAGGACAAGACCAGGATTATTACTGGAGCAATGCATGGAACATTTATATCGGATCACCAACATCAGCCAATTATAATATTGTGAATACACGTTTACGTGGATTATTTAAATACTGTATGAACCTTGCTGAGTACCAGTTGATGTAATCACAAAAACCCGGCGAAATGAAATATTCATAAAAAATAATCGAGCAATTTATAACAGCCTGCGATGATTATTTTTTTATGAATATATTATGCGACCAAAGAACATGAAAAATTAGCGCATGAAACGTAGAGACTTTTTACAGAACACAATACCTGCAGCAGTACTGCCTTCACTGGTTGATAATTTTTCGTTCCGTGTATTGGGGGATAATCCGGTGATGGCTGCATTGCTTAATACCTATGTAGAAACTGACAGGGTGCTTGTGATCATTCAACTCAATGGCGGTAACGATGGATTGAACATGGTGATTCCGTTAGATCAATACAGCAAGTATTACAATGCACGTGCAAATATTGCTATTCCTGAAAACAGGGTGTTGGCCCTTTCCGGTACAAACGCTGTTGGTCTTCATCCATCCATGACGGGTTTGCAAACATTATACAACAATGGCAAACTTCGTTTAATACAGGCTGTTGGTTATCCTAATCCTAACTTCTCTCATTTCCGAGCAACAGATATCTGGATGAGTGCAGCCAATAGTGATGAGCAATTAACTTCAGGCTGGGGTGGCCGTTATCTTAACGATCAATATCCAAACTACCCGGTTGGTTATCCTAATACAACTGTGCCCGATCCATTGGGAATACAAATTGGCTCATCTGCGTCACTGGCATTCCAGGGGCCAAGTGTAAACATGGGTATGAGTATTTCAAGTGTTACTAATTTTTATAATCTCATCAATGGTATACAGGATCCTGTTCCTGCCACACGTGCGGGTGATGCATTGCAGTATGTACGTTTGGTGGCGCAACAGGCCAATCAATATTCAACACGAATTTCGGCTGCAGCAGCAGCTGTTCCAACACAGGGAACTTATCCGGGCAACAACACATTGGCCGATCAATTAAAAATTGTTGCACGGTTGATCAAAGGTGGATTGAAAACAAGAGTGTACATGGTAAGTATGGGTGGGTTCGATACACATTCAGCACAAACAAATACCGATACATCAACTGGTAATCATGCAACACTTATGCAACGATTAAGCGATGCAGTAAAAGCTTTCCAGGACGATCTGCTGGGTTTGGGTATTGAAGACCGTGTAATGGGCATGACGTTTAGCGAATTTGGCAGAAGAATAAAATCAAATGCAAGTACAGGAACTGATCATGGTGCAGCAGCACCTTTGTTTGTGTTTGGTTCAAAAGTGAACCCCGGAATATCAGGTGTAAACCCAACTATTCCAACAAGTGCAACAGTAAATGATAATGTGCCCATGCAGTTCGATTTCCGGAGTGTATATGCAACTATTTTGCAAAACTGGTTTTGTGTTGATAGTACAACGCTTGATACCATCATGCTGCAAAACTTTCAACAGCTTGGTCTTTGTGCAAGTGGCAATTGCGGTACAACAACCGATGTTGATGATATCCGCAATGCAGGTGTCACACTCATTTCTAATTATCCCAATCCGTTTACTTCTTCCACCACCATCAGCTTCACCACAAAAGGCGGACATACATTGGTGCAGATCATGGATGCACTTGGGCGGGTTATTCAAACACCTGTTGATCGAAACTATTCAGCAGGCAAATACCAGGTTACTTTCGAAGGGTATGCTTTGCCTGCCGGGGTTTATTATATGCGCTTCCAGAACGGAATGGCTCAGCAGGTAAAACCAATGTTAAAGGTTCGGTAACAAAGAAATTTTTTTTGGAGCGAAACGGCAGGCGCTTATATTTGCAACATCGTTTCAAAAAATAAGCATGAAAAAAATCCTCCTTTTGTCGGTTTCTTTTCTTTTGATGATCGCTGTTTCGGCACAAACAAAAACAGTTGATTTCAGGGGAACCGTTGTTAACAGTATTGATAAACAAGGTTTGCAAGGTGCTAACATCTTCATCCCTGATTTGCGAAGGGGAACATCAGCCAATGTGAATGGAAAGTTCGAGGTGAAAGGTCTTCCTGCCGGTTGGCACCTTGTTGAAATATCATACAGTGGTTTTACCAGTGTTATTCTCAACATCGAATTCAAAACAGACATTGATGAAGTATATCAATTAAAACCAACTGTTGCTGAACATAACGAGGTGGTAGTAACAGGTGTTTCATCGGCAACTTCATTAAGAAAGGTAACAACACCAGTTGTAGTGATGCGCAAGCAGGAACTGTTGCAAACAGGTTCAACCAATATCATTGAAGCATTAACAAGAAAGCCGGGCATCAGTCAATCAAGTACGGGCCCTGCAATCAGCAAACCGGTTATTCGTGGTTTAGGTTATAACAGAGTTGTTGTAATCAATGATGGTTTACGCCAGGAAGGTCAGCAATGGGGCGATGAACATGGTATTGAAGTGGATGAATACAGTGTACAGAAAGCAGAAATATTAAAAGGTCCTGCGTCATTGATGTATGGCTCAGATGCCATTGCAGGTGTGGTAAACTTTATCAGCAATATGCCTGTTACAGAAGGAAAATTAAAAGCGAACCTCTTTGGTAATTATCAAACCAACAACAGGCAAAGAGGTTTCTCAGGAAATGTTGCCGGTAATAAGAACGGATTTTTGTTTAATACATACGCTTCATTAAAAGATGCAGCCGATTATAAGAATGCGAAAGACGGGTATGTATTCAATTCAAAATTTAATGAACGGAATGCAGGCGCTATGCTGGGGTTGAGTAAAAAGTGGGGGTATAGTCATCTTGTGTTCAGCACGTTTAATCAAAAACTTGGATTGGTGGAAGGTGAGCGTGATAACGATGGAAACTTTATTAAATACGGCGGTACTCCTTTAGAAACTGTTGCAACAGATGATGATTTCAGATCTGTTGTTCCATCAATTCCTTACCAGCATATCACACACGAAAAATTAATAAGCGATAACGGTTTGTTTATCCGTAGCGGCAAAATTAATTTCAATGTTGGTGTGCAACGGAACCAACGCAGGGAGTATGGTAATGCAGAAGATCCTGCTGAGCAGGAATTATATTTTGATCTCAAGACGATCAATTACAATGTGCAATATCACCTCAAACAAAAAAACGATTGGAAATTTTCATTTGGCCTGAGTGGCATGAACCAGCATAATACAAACAAAGGTGCTGAAGCAATTATTCCTGATTACCGTTTAAATGATGCCGGTGCATTTGTTTTCTTACAAAAGAAATTAAATGGTTTTGATTTCAGTGGCGGCGTACGTTTCGATAACAGAACAGTGAACGGAAAAGAAATGTTAGAAGGGCCTGATGTAAAGTTCAATGCATTTGAACGCAACTTTTCGAACTTATCTGCAAGTGCAGGCTTTACATATGAATTTCCAAAAACAGTATTGCTTCGTTTTAATGTGGCAAGAGGTTTCCGTGCGCCAAACATGGCTGAGTTAAGCAGCAATGGGGCACACGAAGGAACCAATCGTTATGAAGTAGGCGATAATGATCTTAAATCGGAAATAAGTTTTCAGGCCGATGCAGGTGTTGAATTAAACAGCGAGCATCTCACCCTCACAGCATCATTATTCCATAACAATATCAGGAATTATATTTTCTTCGAAAAACAATCTTCTGTAGCCGGAACAGATTCAATTATTACCATTGATGGTGAAGATTTTTATCTCTTCCGTTTTGTGCAGCAGGATGCAAGATTATATGGATTGGAACTGTCTTTGGATATTCATCCGCATCCGTTAGACTGGCTGCATTTTGAAAATTCATTTTCGTTTGTGCGTGGATTGTTATCAGAACGGGTTGATGGGAATAGAAACATTCCGTTTATCCCCGCTGCAAGAGCGTTAAGTGAATTGCGTTTTGAACTTTTTCACAGAAAGCAAAAGACCTTCCGCAATGCTTATTTCAAACTGGAGCTTGATCATAATTTTGCGCAGAAAAATGCTTTCACAACTTACAATACAGAAACTGCCAGTTCTTCGTTTACATTACTGAATGCAGGGCTTGGTACCGAGTTTCAAAAGAACGGTAAAACAATTGCGGCTGTTTATGTGGTTGCATCAAACCTTGCCGATGTGTCGTACCAGCATCATCTCAACCGTTTAAAATATGCAGGTGAAAATCCGGCAACAGGCAAAACAGGCGTGTATAATATGGGCCGCAACTTCAGTATTAAACTCAATGTTCCGTTGGAATTTAACTGGAAGTGATGCTTCGTTTTATGAATTGTGGCGGGTATGGTTTCAATTCGTAAATTCATACCATGGAACTGTCCATCACCACACCCGCATTATTATTTCCGGCAATCACTTTGCTGATGCTTGCTTACACCAATCGTTTCCTGGCAATAGCATCGCTGGTACGAAAACTGCACGATGAATATGTAAAAGTTGAAGACCGCAATCTTCTTCATAAGCAGATCAGCAACCTGCGTACACGCATCAGCCTTATCCGGAATATGCAGGCGTTAGGCGTACTGAGCTTTTTGCTTTGTATCATTTGCATGTACCTTATTTTTCGTGAGTATGATGTAGCATCGAAGTGGATATTTGCATTAAGCTTGCTCAGCCTGCTTACTTCGTTGATCTTTTCTTTGTTTGAAATAATCCTGAGCACAAGGGCTATTGATCTTGAGCTGAGTGATATGGAACTCGACAAGCGCAGTATTTTCAAAACAATTATTGATGGTGATAATGATTAATTGTCTGAACCGGGATTTGGGGAGATTGATAAGATTTAGAAGATGATGGAAGGGAGTAAGCGATAATTTTTAAAGGCATTTGCTATGGGCATGAGAACAACAATATATGGTTATATAGAGGAAATGGATTTCTGGCAAGCACCTGTTAAGAATTATGTTCGTAAACATAATTCAACAATAATTAAATCGTTGCCAATAGGTGACATCTGGCCACCACTATCACATGAGATGTTTACAATTTGTAACAATTATAAAAACCACAGCGGCCCTAATTTTGAGTATTCTGGTAGGATTATACATTTTGGTGCAAACTTAAAATCAGTTGAATATGAATGGGCAGAATGGAAAATTAAGTTTGAAAACTTATTGATAAACTTGTTTTTTCTAAATGCGACTGTACATTTCAAAACTGAATATTCATCTCTTGAGACTTCATCTTGGTGCGTCGATCTTTTAAAATATCCCATAAAGCATGATAACTCTGTACCCGAAAAGATTAATAGCATGCATTGGGATTATAAATCAAGCTATGACCAATAAAAAACGAACCATTGCTGATTCGTTTCTTCTGATAATTATCTAAACAAAACTTAACCTTTCTTCTCGTTGAATTTCTTCTCCGTTTCTTTTGCTTTTTCAAAATCAAGTATTACACCGTTTATGCAATAACGCAAACCTGTGGGTGGTGGGCCATCTTCAAACACATGACCTAAATGTGCTTTACATCGGCCACACTGTACTTCCGTACGTTGCATACCATGTGTGTTATCGGGTGTGTAAATGATCGAACCTTTGCTGATAGGTTCATAAAAGCTGGGCCATCCGCAACCACTTTCAAATTTGGTATCGCTTTTAAATAAAGGGTTACCACATGCAGCACAGTAGTAAGTACCCACTTCTTCAAACTTTTCAAACTTGCTGGTCCATGGACGCTCCGTTCCTTTTTGGCGTGCGATATAATAAACATCCGATGGAAGTATTTTTTTCCATTCTTCTTCACTCAAATTAACTTTTGAAGAATCGCTTTTGGAATAAACCGGGTTTTTCTTTTCTTCACTCATAGTATTCTTTTTTTCTTTTGATTGTGTTGATTGTCCTTCACAGCTAACAAATGTAAGCTGAACCAATGCAAGAATCGTCAATAGCCTTTTCATGTTCTTTTCTATTTGTTTGCTAAAGTTACGAAAGGCCGGTTGCTAACGGATGTCTGTTAAATGACAGTCTTTTTATCTTAACAAACCCTTGTATTAAACAAATTGCAATCAAAATAGGTTCAGATTGCAGATTTTTAAATGATGCTGTTTATATTTACAACTTCATCAAGCTTACATTCTGCATATGTTCAATTTGATCTTATTTGGCCCTCCGGGCAGTGGTAAAGGAACCCAGTCAGAGAAATTAATTGCAAAATATGGTCTCAAGCACCTGAGCACAGGCGATTTGCTGCGTAGCGAAATTGCTGGGCAAACACCATTGGGTCTTGAAGCAAAAAAGCTGATGGACAAAGGCCATTTGGTGCCGGATGAAGTGGTGATTGGTATGATCAGCTCGGCATTGGATGCCAACCCACAAGCCAAAGGTTTTTTGTTTGATGGTTTTCCCCGCACAGTTGCGCAGGCAGAAGCATTGGATAAATTGCTGAAGTTAAAAGGCACACAGATCCATGCCATGATCTCAATGCTGGTGAGTGAAGAAGAATTGGTGAAGCGTTTACTCAACCGTGGTAAAACAAGCGGACGCAGCGATGATACAAATGAAGAGATCATTCGGGCAAGAATTGTTGAATACCGCACCAAGACTTCTGTTGTTGCTGATTACTACAAACAGTTCGATAAACTCGCCGAAATAGAAGGCGAAGGAAGTATCGATGAAATTTTCGAATCGTTACAAAAAGAAATTGAAGTACACATGGAGGCGTAATGCTTCTCTTTGAAAATAAACTGAGCCCTGCACTTGTTGCGGGGCTTTTTTAAGTGTACCCACCCCTTACTGTTAATCATCCGTGCTACACTCCTCTGCCCCTCCAGGGAGGAGATAACCTGTTCGCTGGCTAAATAGCACACCCGTATTCTTTTGCTGATCAACAGCATGAACTCAAATAATTATTCAAAAGCTGATGATACCCTCCCTGGAGAGGTAGGGTGGGTTTTACAATGTACTTCTTTGTTAACTTCAACACATGAAACAACTTTTATCAATCCTGTTTGTATTCGATGCTGTAACTGTTACTGCACAAAACTCGTAAGCCGACAAGCAAACCGATTGCCTTAATTTGATCGGGGACGCTCTGAGCGGCCTGAACAAAAAATAAATAATATGAATCTTGAATTAACTGATCAACTCTTTATCGTTGGTGGTGCTACGAGTGGTTTTGGCAAAGCCATTGCAACTGCATTATTAAATGAAGGAGCGAAAGTAATTGTTGTGGCAAGAGGAGAGGAGAAGCTCAACGAACAGTATGGATCAACAGCAAATGCAGAAATTGTTACAGGCGATATTACACAACATGAAACAATTGAAAAACTAAAAGTGATTGTGGGTGATCGTCAACTGCACGGTATGCTGGTGAATGCAGGTGGGCCTCCGGCAAAAACAGTATTGGAAACTACATTAAGTGATTGGGATGATGCATATCAGAAACTGCTACGCTGGAAAGTAGAATTAACACAAGCCTTTGTTCCTGCAATGGTAAAAGCAGGTTATGGTCGTATTGTTTATAGTGAAAGCTCAAGTGTAAAACAACCAATTGAAAATTTAGTGTTGAGTACATCGTTGCGATTGGCGGTAGTTGGGTTGGTGAAAACATTAAGCCAGGAAATTGCAAAAAGCGGTGTTACATTAAATATACTCGGGCCCGGTAGTCATAACACGCCTGCCATTGATCGGTTGTATCATAAGAAAAGTGAACAGATGGGTTTGCCTTTTGCTGAAGTGAAACAAACTGCCATTCAACAAATACCTGCTGGTGCATTAGGTGAAGCAGATGATTTTGCATCGCTTGCTGTTTGGTTATTGAGCAAACAGAGCAGGTTTGTAACCGGGCAAACGATCATAGTTGATGGTGGAGCAGTAAGATCAACGTTATAAATTTCAGATAGTATGAAATAAGAACGGGGCCCCGCATTTGCGGGGCCCCGTTTTGTTTTAACAACATCCCATATCGGTGATGCCGCCGCAACAATCATTGTTGCCTGCACAACATCCGGGATCATTTTGATTTGTGTTCATGATGCTAAGGTTTATAAGTGAAAAAAAAAATTAACAACAGCCGCTGCCTGGTGCACAGCAGGAAGGCTTTTGTGCAAATACTGTGATAGAGAATATACCAGTGTTTCCTTGTTTGAAATCGGCAAGTTCCTGTTCGTTCAAATAATTTTTAAGAATATCATCCGGAATTACAATTGCT
>JAKFDY010000232.1:0-3654 GCA_036675885.1 Lacibacter sp.
TATAATCAACCGCTTTTTCAATGTGTTTCATACAACCTGTTTTGCGTTAGAAAAAGCTAAGGACCCTCACCGGGCTCCGGTATTTCAAACGGCGGCGGATTTTCAAATGGATCATCAGCATCAGGTATTATATCAGGATCATCTTCTTCCGGAATCATTCGTTCATCCGGATCTTCAAGTGGATTTACTTCCGGAAGTTTTTTTGGTTTTGGTATAACCGATGAACCGTTTTTTTCATTTTTTGTTGTCATGGTTTTCTTGTTTTAAACACCAAAAGGATAGGTTTCCGGCATTTGTTTTCCATCAGGTTCTATATGTAACGGATGCAATGCTTTTGTTTCATCGAGATAAATGAATGCATCATACCGCAAAGGTAAAATGCTTGGAACATAATTCCCATAGAGTTCATATGCAGGATTGTACACTACGCCAATTGCTCTGTGGCCAATTGGATGCTCCATCAGCATATCGTTGGTTGCCAACTCATCCATCAGCAACAGTTTGTTTTCATTACCTGCCTTGTATAAAAAATATTCCCAGCTTCCTTTTCTTGCTTCCGGCATTTCAATTTTACGCATGGCAGCTCCCCAACTTTTGCCGGCCATTACAGTGCCTTTATACGAACCGAAGCCAACTAATACAACACCCTTTTCGTGATGCTGCATTCTGGCCAGCTCACCAATATTAAACATTCCCTCACTTGCCATGTCTGTTGCTCTTGCATCGCCAATATGTGTGTTGTGTTCCCATACAACTACTTTTGAATTTTCTCCATGAAAGTTGAGGAGGCGTTCAAGCGTTTCGGCCATATGCCGGTCCCGTACATTCCAGCTGTGTGCGCCACCTTTAATCATTGCCCGGTAATATTTTTCGGCATTTACCGCAATCAATGCGTTTTGTTCTGTACTAAAAACATTTTCATGATCGGAATTGTATTGTGGAATTTTTCGTTGCACTTCTTTTAATAAATCCACTACCTCTGTTTCACACAATTCCGGTACAAACTGCGAAGCTTCTGCATACGATCTTCCTTCATCTTTCCGGTATGGCTCAAAACAGTGAAAAGCATCTTCCGCAATTTTTAATGCAGCTTTGTCGATGTTTTTTAGGTAACGCATAATGCTTTCCATGCTTTCCCATAAACTGTAAACATCTAACCCATAAAAGCCAACTTTCTTATTAGCCGGAAATACTGCATTATATTTTTGCAGCCAATCTGCTAATGCAATAATTTCCCAGTTGGCCCACATCCATGTTGGCCAGCGGTTAAAAGTATGTAATACATTATAAGCGCCTTTGCTTTCCGTATCGTATCCTTTAACGAAACGGTTCAACCTGTAACAATCGGGCCAATCGCCCTCTACGGCAATAAAGTTGAAATTCTTTTCTTCAATCAATCGTTTGGTTATGTGTGTGCGCCAGGTATAATATTCATGTGTGCCATGACTTGCTTCTCCAAGCATCACAATTCTGGCATCACCAATCCGGTCGAACAGCGGTTGTAAACCGGCTTTACTCTGTAATGGATAAGCCGATTGTTTAATAGCGTTTACCACTTCGGCTTCATCAATAGCGGTCTCTTTTTTAAAATACCGGCTCATAGTTTTTATTTTATGATCCAATTTTGATTTCTGTTATCATCGATAAGATCCAGAATATTTTTTTCATTTCAATACAACAGAATAAAACTCTGTACCAATCAAGCAATTGTTAAGTGAGCAGTACAATTTGCTATTCCTGTTATTTAGATCAGCGATAAAAAATGGAACCGGGTTTTACCGGTTCCACGATACAGTAGTTTTATGCCCTTTTACAAGCAGTATTGTCTACTTTAATCTGATCGGTTTCAGAATGTCTCCTGTAAACCAATTGATATGAAATTACTACCACAACACAGCATAAGTCAATGAAGCAAATCAGTAAACTTGCTAATGCTCATCATACGAGCCACCATTAATAAGTTTAAATTTTGAATGATGAGTGATGCAGAAAAAGGGAAAGCAGATTATTCCGGTAAACCTCAAATGGAGCCTTCCGGAAAGCGATGGGGCGGTTGGTGGATTTATCTGCTGCCATTACTTATTTTGCTTTATCCTGTCTTTTTCGATTTTATGCCTGCAGCTAAAGAAATAACGTGGCAGCAATTTGAAAATAATATGCTGAGCCGCCGGGCTGTTGAAAAAATTGTGATCGTTAATAATGAGAAAGCTGAAGTTTATCTGAAAAAAGAATTTGCCAATGATTCAATGTTTAAAGATGTGTTTAAACCATTGATGGGTGAAGCAAATAATGGCCCGCATTATTCATTTAATATCGGCTCGGTTGAATTGTTCGAACGGAAACTTGACGAAGCACAAAAAAATGTTTCAACAAGTGAAAAAATCCCCGTGAGTTATGTAAAGAAAAGTAACTGGTTGCTGAACATCCTGAGTTGGACCGTTCCTTTCATCCTGATTTTTTTAATGTGGAATTTTTTTATGAGCCGGGCTGCTGGTGGCGGTGGAGCGGGCGGCACATCTGTTTTTAATTTTGGCAAATCAACAGCAACGTTAATTGAAAAAGAAAAAAGCACAGTAACCTTTGATGATGTTGCAGGGCTTGAGGAAGCTGAAATGGAAGTGAGGGAGGTGGTTGATTTTTTAAAGAATCCGGAACTGTTTACAAAGCTGGGTGCAAAAATTCCGAAAGGTGTAATATTGGTTGGTCCTCCCGGCACGGGAAAAACATTACTGGCAAAAGCAGTAGCAGGTGAAGCAAAAGTTCCTTTCTTCTCCATTTCAGGTTCGGAATTTGTAGAAATGTTTGTGGGCGTTGGTGCATCACGTGTGCGGGATTTGTTTAAGCGTGCAAAGGAAAAAGCGCCCTGCATCATTTTTATTGATGAGATAGATGCTATTGGTAGAAAACGAGGAAGTGCTGGAAACTCTGAGCAAGACCAAACTATAAACGCTTTACTAGATGAATTGGATGGATTCGGAGATGATTCAGGCGTTATTGTTATTTCTGCAACCAACAGGCTTGACACATTAGACGAAGCACTTATTCGACCGGGAAGGTTTGATAAGCATATAGCTATTCGGTTACCCGAACAAAAAGATAGAGAAAATATTTTAACTTTGCATGCAAAGAATAAAACTATATCCAAAGACGTTTCCTTCCAAGAGGTATCAAAAATGACTATTGGATTTGCAGGAGCAGGACTGCAAACGTTGTTAAATGAAGCAACTATTTTATCAGTTAGTCGAAACAGTGCTGAAGTTGAAATGGTAGATATCGATTCTGCTTTCTATCGTATGGTCATGAAAGGAAGTCAGAAAAAGAATCAGAAAAATCGTAAGACTGAAGAATTAGAATTGGTTGCTTGGCACGAAGCTGGACATGCGATGATAGCCAAACTACAGACCACTAATGATGTCCCTAAAGTAACCATTGTCTCATCTACAAGTGGAGCTGGTGGTGTAACATTCATGACTCCTAAAAAGATGGGATTATTCTCTAAATCCGATTTAGAAGGCGAAATTAAAACACTTTATGCAGGTCGAATTGCTGAACTTTTACTTTTAGGTAGTGAGGAACTTGTTACAACCGGTGCACAACAAGATATACAACAAGCAACAGAAAAAATTCATCAATATATTACTTCTTATGGAATGA
>JAKFDY010000233.1:0-12347 GCA_036675885.1 Lacibacter sp.
ATAGCCATCGGTTTCGGCCCAGTTAAATATAGCTTCGGCAACTGCTTTGCCAAACGCAACAGATCGTTCGACGATTGCGGCATTGGCTTCATTGCTGTACTGTGCAAGTAATGTTGCTTCCAGTTCATCCATTGCTGCTTTATTTTCTGCACTGGCAGACGGAAAAAGTTTTTTGTTCATGTAGGCCAATGCTGCGTTGGCACTTGCAGCCCAATGATAACCTGCACCAGGTTTTGTTTTGGGCAAACCGGTTAGTCCGTTCAGTTGGGAAGCAATTGATTGGTAAGCCGGCATGCCCGGTACTACTGCTTCGTATAAAGCAATACCGCTGTAAGCATAATGGCGTGAGTAAGCTACATTACCAATAATGCCGGGATATTTATACATCTGCCAAACCTGCATGTTCATCCATTTAATAGCAACATCGGAAGAGAATGTGTTGGTTTGTTGTAAATGGCCTTGGTCACTGTTTCTAAAGGTGATTTCAGATGAAGTTTCTTTACCTGAAACAGAAATTTCTTTCTGGCAGGAATAATGGAAAAACGTTAACGATGTAAATAAAGATGCGTAGAGAATTTTCTTTTTCATAATGAAGTGTTTTGTAATTGGTGATATATAGTTTGATGATGAATATTATTTCGGTTGCTGATGTTCTGCTCTACATTTATTTACAAAGGCTCAATTCCTCCTCACGCCATGCTTGGGAAAACAAGATAGACTGGTACCTTTTTGCAGCAGATATGGAATCGCTGAACGAACTTATTTACAGAAATACAACAGCAGGAAGCGTACAAAAGCTTTTAAGCGAAGAAAAATGTTGTTTGTCGGAAATACAGGCATTTAGTCTATTTCATCTTTCCGTATTGAAATGATCCTGTGTAATTGTTTAACTTGTGTAAGACAAGAAAATGAACTCCTTCCTTTATAACGAATTTATTTTTTCTTCCCGCTATCGTATATGGCGGCACTTGCTTTATTGGACATTTCATATTGCAATATGGGCTGCATTTTGGATGGTGATGGGAGTCCCGCTTTCATATGGCCGGCAACTGCTCAATATGGTCATGTGGGTGCCAGCGTTTATTATATTTGGTTATCCATTGGTGTATGGCGCTATTCCGCATCTTTTACTAAAAGGAAGAGTGTGGCAGTTCTTTCTGTTCGTATTGATATGGGGAGTGGTTGGCCTTTATATTGATGCGGGTTACAGAAGTTATGTGTTAATTCCAGCGCAGGAAGCAATGGGATTAGATAATATATTGCCGAGAGGACCACTTGCTTTTTGCTATTTGTGTATGACTACTTCTGCTGCAAGCCCTATGATCATAAAATTCTTTAAGCTGTGGACAATCAAACAAAGAGACTGGATGCGTGCACAGCAGGAAAAAACAACTGTTGAGCTTCAGTTGTTGAAAGCACAGGTGCATCCGCATTTTTTATTTAACACGCTCAACAATATCTATTCTTTTTCACTCGATAATTCACCCAAGACTCCCGGCCTTATTCTAAAACTTTCATCATTGCTGAGTTATATGCTTTACGATTGTAAAACAGATGAAGTGCGGCTTGAAAAAGAAATCGACATCATGAAAAATTATATCGATCTCGAGCGGGAACGGTATGGCAACAAAATTGAAATATCGTGGAGTGTGGAAGGAGAAATCAAAGACAAATTGATTGCGCCATTGTTGTTACTCCCGTTCCTTGAAAATGCATTTAAACATGGTGTGTCAGAGCAAATAGAAAAACCGTGGCTTGGCGTTGATATATCGGTACAACAAGGAACGCTTCGTTGTAAAATTGCCAATAGCAAAAATGAATATGTGCCGGAAAGTGACAAAGGCATTGGTATCGACAATGTGAAGCAGCGACTTGCATTTATCTATCCCGGCAAACACGAATTAAAAATTAATGATGAAGGAAGTTTTTTTGTGGTATCGTTGATGTTGGTCTTGGTTGATGAACTTCCTGCTGCGAGTTTTACACCTGCTTCCATGTTCATCTCACAACCAACACAGCATGAAACTTCGCTGCCTGCTTATAGATGATGAGCCGCCTGCACTAAAAGTATTGGCCAATTACATCTCTGCCATTAATGGGCTTGAGATTGTGGGCCAGTGCAGAAATGCAATTGAAGCGTTGAGTATACTGCAGCAAAAAACAGTTGATGTTATTTTCCTGGATATAAAAATGCCACGTATCCTTGGCACAGCGTTTCTGAAAAATCTTTCACATCCACCTAAGGTGATTTTTGTTACTGCGTACAGGGAGTATGCTGTTGATGGGTTTGAATTAGATGCAGTCGATTACCTAGTTAAACCTGTTTCATTTGAACGGTTCTTCAAAGCTATCACCAAGCTCAATAGAATGATGGGACAGGAAATATCCACTGTTACAACAAACGAAACATCAAATTCTGCTGCATTTGTTTATTTGAAAGTAGATAAGGATATGAAAAAGATCTTTGTGAATGACATCGATTACCTCGAAAGCTGGAAAGATTATGTGATGGTTTTTTTGAGCGATGGCAAACACTTTCTTGTAAAGCAATCGATCTCTGCTATGGAAAACTTATTATCAGAGCATAAGTTTATGCGTGTGCATCGTTCTTACATGGTATCGTTGAGTAAAATTGCCGGCTACAATGGACTGTCGGTTCAGCTTGCACAAAAAGAAATTCCTATTGGCAGGTTGTATAAGCAAACTGTAATGGAGCGTTTGCAACTGAAGTGAAAAAATCTGCGGCATACAGGCACTTCTTTATCACCTCAACTTCTTCACCATCTTAACATGAGGGATGGTTAATTGTATAAATTCATCGCCCTCTATTTTATAACCCTGCTTTTCAAAAAAGTGACAGGTTGTTTTTCGGGAATGCATCATCATGGTTTTGTACCCTCGGTCACGTGCAATATTTTCTGCAAAATTCAAAAGCGAGGCGCCAATGCCTTTTCCCTGCAGGTTATTTTGCACTGCCATTTGGCGCAAGCGTATTGTGGAGTTATCAATATGTGTAAGAAAACAGCAGCCCAGCATTTTCTCTTCTTCAAAGGCTGCAATTAAGATATCGTTCTTCTCTTTTTCCAATTCTTCCGGCGTAAAATTCAATCCAAGCGGTTTACGCAATATCTCGTACCGCAGATTGATCATTTGCCGGTGTTCAGCAGTTCCAAAGTCAATTTGTTTAAGCGCCATAAGTAAGTTTAAGCAGAATGAACAAGTTACATTTTTTTATGTAAAAACAAACAGTTGTAACTTATGAGAACAGAAGCTTCATGAAAGCTTAGTAACAGGGCTTTTTGATAAGGCAATAAAAACCGGCTGAAACATCCTGAAAATGAAGTGTTTCAGACAATTTTACAGGAACGCTTGCTAATTGCTTAAAAACTCTATTTTTGCAACCTGTAACCAAATTATTACGACAATGTCAGACATCGCAGCAAGAGTAAAAAAAATCATCGTTGACAAGTTAGGTGTTGAAGAGTCAGAAGTGAATCCTGAAGCTTCTTTTACCAATGATCTGGGAGCTGATTCGTTAGACACAGTTGAACTGATCATGGAATTTGAAAAAGAGTTCAACATCTCTATCCCCGATGAGCAAGCTGAAACCATCACAACTGTTGGTCAGGCAGTAACTTATTTAGAAGAACACGCTAAGTAATTCACCACTGTATATTCAGTGTAATTAATCTTTCCCAGGCAACTTATGGAGCTCAAACGAGTAGTAGTTACCGGAATTGGCGCCCTTACACCATTGGGCAAAACTCTCGATGAATATTGGGATGGTTTAACCAATGGTGTATCTGGTGCTGATTTCATCAAGCAATTTGATTGTTCGAAGTTCAAAACACGTTTTGCCTGCGAGGTGAAAGATTTTGATCCCACAACTTATCTTGATAAAAAAGAAGCAAGGAAGATCGACCGCTTTACGCAGTTTGCCTTGGTTGTAAGTGACCAGGCAGTACAAGATGCCGGCATTAACAAAGACAATGTTGATGTAGACAGAGTGGGTGTGATCTTTGCCAGCGGTATTGGCGGCCTCATTACTTTCCAGGAAGAGGTGGTGAACTTTGCTAATGGCGATGGAACTCCCCGTTTCAATCCCTTCTTCATTCCTAAGATGATTTTGGATATTGCAGCCGGACAAATTTCGATGCGTCATGGTTTCCGTGGTCCAAACTTCGCTGTTGTATCAGCTTGTGCATCCTCAACCAATGCCATCATTGATGCTTATGATAATATCCGCTTGGGAAAAGCTGATATTGTTTTAACCGGCGGAAGTGAAGCGGTTGTAAGTGCAGCAGGTGTCGGCGGGTTTAATGCAATGAAAGCATTGAGCGAGCGCAATGATGATCCTAAAACAGCCAGCCGTCCTTTTGATAAGGATCGTGATGGTTTTGTAATGGGCGAAGGTGCAGGTATGCTTGTGCTTGAAAGTCTTGAACATGCGTTGAAACGTGGCGCAAAAATTTACTGCGAAATTGCCGGTGGCGGTGCCACTGCCGATGCGCATCATATCACCGCTCCTCACCCCGAGGGGCTTGGTGCAAAAAATGTAATGACTGTTGCATTGAGAGATGCAGGTTTGCAGGCGTCTGATATCGATTATATTAATGTACACGGTACCTCCACACCTCTTGGTGATATTGCTGAAACAAAAGCCATCATGAGTGTATTTGGTGAACATGCATACAATCTCAACATCAGTTCTACCAAGTCAATGACTGGTCACTGTTTGGGTGCAGCAGGTGCTTTGGAAGCAATTGCATGCGTAATGAGTGTGGTGCATGATATTGTGCCGCCTACCATTAACCACTTTACAGATGATCCCGGACTTGATCCTAATCTGAACTTTACGTTTAACAAAGCACAGAAACGTACTGTACGTGCTGCTTTAAGTAACACGTTTGGCTTTGGTGGACATAATGCTTCAGTGATTGTAAAGAAATATTCCTGATTTCCTTTAGATTTGTTGCTACATACATCAGCCGAATGCAATTTTGTTTTGGGTGAATGATGTAATTAAATCTGTATGGTGCGGAACTTCGTCCGGCAAATATTACCCGCTAAGAATAAGTTTGAGAGTAACCTGCGTAATATACTTGGGTATAGTCCGGGCGACCTTAAACTTTACAAAACTGCACTCAGCCATCGTTCCATTAAAGAAGGTAGTGACCAGAACAATGAACGGCTGGAGTTTTTAGGCGATGCAGTATTGAGTGCTGTGGTTGCCGATTATCTCTTCAAAAAATATCCTTACAAAGGCGAAGGCTTTTTAACTGAGATGCGCAGCAAAATGGTGAACCGTGCAACGCTCAATGATATTGCTGTGCGCATGGGTTTAAAAAAAGTAACACTTTACAACAAAGGCGACAACTCACTTAAGATATCGCAGATATTTGGCAATACACTTGAAGCATTACTGGGTGCTATTTATCTCGATCTTGGTTATAAGAAAACGCAACGCTGGATTGTAAAGAATGTGATTGTTCCCTATTTGTTTATGGAAGATCTTGAAGCGCTTGAGATCAATCATAAAAACAAACTCTACGGCTGGGCCAATAAAAATGGGAAGGCACTTGATTTTGAAACATTGGATGAACGATTGGAAAACGGCCGACGTTTGTTTACTATTGGTGCTGTGGTTGATGGTGAAGTAATAGCTGAAGGCAAGGCATTCAATAAAAAAGATGCCAGCCAGATAGCAGCCCAGTCAGCTGTAGAAAAACTGGGTATCATCTGATCTCGTCATTATTTTTCCTGAATATGACTCCGCTGTTCAAAAAACTTAACTACAAATCGCAAGAGGTAATCGTCTCTATTAGTCATCCTGATAGTTTTCTGCCAGAGCTTAAAGCAATGAGTGAAGAGGCAATGATTGTTGATTCGCTCAGCAAAACAAAACAAATTGAATTTGTAATCGTATTTGCAACCAAACAAAAAGAAGTAGATAAAGCTGCAGAACAAATTGCAAAGAAAGCAGCAGATGATGCGGTGATCTGGTTCTGCTATCCCAAAGGAACTTCAAAAAAATATACCTGCGAGTTTAACCGTGATAATGGCTGGGCCAAACTTGGCGAACTTGGGTATGAACCCGTTCGTGCAGTTGCTGTTGACGAAGACTGGAGTGCTTTACGTTTTCGTAAACCGGAAAAAATTAAAACCATGACACGCTCTTTTGCTATGACAGAAGTTGGTAAGAAGAAAGTGGCGGCAGCGAAGATGAAATGAAATAAAGAGTTCTTTGGCACCTTGTTGTATTCTGGATCTTTTAGGTGAGCCAATTTATAGAGCTACTCAACAGCTGTTCAATTCAAAAAATGATCTATTTTGGATGACGATCTGAATTTTATTTAAAATGTAATTATGAAAAACATTGCTATGAAAAAATATTTTTCAATTTGTTTACTTGCTTTCACAACTACTTCACTTTCTGCGCAAATTAATTTTACCGTTACGGGGAAAATTATAGCTGACACTACAAATGAGATTTTCATTTCTTATGAGGGTCAAAAATCAAGTGTTGAGGTTTTAGGGAATGCTGCATTTTCATTTTCAGGAAAGGCAAAAAATCCATGTATTGCAACAATCGTCTTTGGAAAAGAGGAAGATGAGCAAATATGGTTGGATAGCGGTAGAATAGAAATTACTGTTGAAAAAGTAGTTGGACATGGCATTTCTTCAGAGAAGCTGTTTACAATTACATCAGTAAAAGGACCAGAAACTTCTGAGAGTTATTTTAAGATCAGTAAGTTGAGAAGAGAACTTTATACAAAAGTCGATTACATTGGCGATCCGGCTGTGAGAACCGGTTCTGTTTACAAACGCCTTTTTTCAATGGTTGATCATTTTGTAACAAAGTATCCCGGATCAAATCTCTCAATTGATTTTATCAGACTTTTTGGGCTAA
Source organism: Lacibacter sp. (assembly GCA_036675885.1). Lineage (GTDB taxonomy): Bacteria > Bacteroidota > Bacteroidia > Chitinophagales > Chitinophagaceae > Lacibacter. The sequence continues at coordinate 6,911 of JAKFDY010000233.1, forward strand.
ACTTTAAAGAGAAGGAGATACTCTTCAATAAACTTGATACAAGCAGCAACACAAATAATATTGAATTCTTGTCGATGGAGATTAAAAGGGAAAAAATTTTAGCTCCGGGGAACACGATCGATGATTTTTCAATGGCAAAACCCGATGGAGCTATTTTTCGTCTTAATCAATCACAATCGAAATATGTATTATTGGAATTTTGGTCAAGTTGGTGTGCACCTTGCCGGACTATGCGGCCAGGCTTAAGCGGTATGTATAAAAAGTATCATGAAAAAGGGTTAGAGATTGTTGGCATCTCTTTGGACGAGAACAAAGTTGACTGGATCAAGGCAATTGAAAAAGACAATGTACCATGGATTGAGATTTCTGATTTAAAGGGGTTCAAAAGCACTCTTGCTACTAAATATAAAATAAACGCAATCCCGTTTTGGATTTTAATAGATAAGAATCGGAAAATAATTCAATCTGGATTTTGGTCTGTATCAGAACAAACTCTTCAAAAGCTTATGCCATAATTGAAATTGCAAAAGATTACAGGCATTATATAATTTCTGTGAGTGCTGCTCAAAAAAATGCTGCAATATGGGATTGCAGCATTTTTTTGATAAATCTGAAGCAGAGAGGAAGGGATTCGAACCCTCGATGCAGTTTCCCGCATACACACTTTCCAGGCGTGCTCCTTCAACCACTCGGACACCTCTCTTTATATTCTGCTTAAAAAGTCAAACTAAATACCATCTTTTTGCAGGGCTGCAAAAATACAGTTTCAGTTTCTTAGCTGCCGAATAATTTTTGAGCGTTGCGTGTTGTTTGCGCTGCAATTTCTTCAACCGGAATATTCATGGCTTCGGCCATTTTAGTTACCACATATTTCAGGTAAGATGGCTCGTTACGTTTGCCCCTGAATGGAACAGGGGTGAGGTAGGGTGCATCTGTTTCCAACACCAGATATTCTAAGGGAATTGAGGGCAGCACTTCAGCCAATCCTGATTTTTTATAGGTAACTACACCACCAATACCCATCAAAAAACCCAGATCCATAATTTGTTTTGCTTCATCTGCTGAACCGCCAAAGCAATGAAAAATACCCCGCAACTTACCGTTTTGCTGTTCCTTCACCAGATCAATACAATCCTGCATCGAATCCCGGCTGTGGATCACAATCGGCAGGTTCAGCTCCAAGGCCCAGTTGATCTGTTTGCGAAAGGCATCTTTTTGTTCAGCTACAAATGTTTTATCCCAATAATAATCCAACCCAATTTCACCCACGGCTGAAAAAGGTCGTTTTCGCAGCCATTCTTCCACCAACTTCAGTTCATCGGCCGCATTTTCTTTTACAGAACAGGGGTGCAGCCCCATCATGGCAAAACATTCAAGGTGTTTTTCCTCTAATTTCAAAAGATCGTCAATCGAGCTGCTGTCAACATTCGGCAGGTAGAAACGGGTAACGCCTTCGATCCGGGCACGGCTTAAAACATCTTCAATATCTGCCTGAAAATCTTCGAGATAGAGGTGTGTATGTGTATCAATAATCTCCATAAACCGCAAAAATAAGCTGTTCCGGCTAGGTACTCAACCTGGTTATTTCCAGTTTATCTATCTTGGGTACCTTTAATTATTTTTAACGCTCTTTAAACTAACTGGCAGGTGGCAAGTCTTTGTACTGTTCAGTTTTTTAAAATAAACCACCAAAAGCGTATATCATGAAAACAAGCTCAATCTTAACAAAAAGCACATTAGCATTCCTGCTGTTGGGTGCTCTTACATTTACAGCCTGTAAAAAAGAAGCAAGCCAATCAAAAGAAGAAGAATTAAACACCGTTGAGAGCACAGAAAGTAATAACGAAGCTGAAGCCGCTTACGACGATGTATTTAATAATACCATGGGTATTGGTGCCGAAGCCAACGGCGAATCACTCGGTATTACAGCCGGTGTAGGTATTTTCGGCCGCATGGAAAGTGGTGATATTACTGGTCGGGTAGACAGTATCCGTTGTTTCACAATAACAGTAATCCCTAATACTCCGGGCGTTTTCCCAAAAACAGTCACTATTAATTTCGGCGATGGCTGCCTTGGTCGTGATGGTAAACTCCGTAAAGGAAAGATCATCACTGTATTCACAGGCCCAATGGGAATTCCGGGTAGTAAAGCCACTACAACCTTCGAAAATCACAAGATCGACAGCGTAAAAGTGCAGGGAAAACATGAAGTAACCAATCACAGCACCAGCAACAACCGCATTTTTACAACAAAAGTTATCGAGGGTAAACTTACCTGGGATAGTGGCCGTTGGGTGGCATGGAGCAGTGTGCGTACCGTTGCACAGATTGAAGGGAATGGCACCCCATTATGGGCATTGGATGATATCTTTTCTATCACCGGCGGTGGCCGTGGCGAAAACAGCCGTGGCAAGTCATGGGGACACGAAGTAATTGAGCCTTTAATCAAAAAATTCAGCTGCCGCTGGATCTCAAAAGGTGTTATGCGGATCAGGTTTAATAACACGACCGGGTTGCTGGACTTTGGCGATGGCCGTTGCGATAATAAGGCGGAATTAACCATAAATGGTACCGTAAGAATCATTACGCTACCCTAAGAAAAAACACTTGCATCTGATAAAAGAAATTGTACCTTAGCAAAAGTTTTCATAGGGTACGGATTAAAAACGGGCCAGGGTTTCCACCCCGGCCCTCCTTTTTTCAGCTCATTTCTAGCGTATTACTTCAAAACGGTATCCCTCATCAGAAAATAATTTCAACACTTCAGGCAGCGCAAACCGCAGATTAGGAAAGGCCTTTTCACTATCGTGAAATACGATTATGCTACCCGGTTTTGTGTTCTTCGTTACATTATCCAAACATTTTTGCGGACTGATGTTGGTATCAAAATCGGCACTCAATACACTCCACATGATTATCTTAAATGGTGGGTTTGATTCTTTCAACACTTTTGCAGGAAATCTTCTGATCTTTCCATAAGGTGGGCGAAACAGATCTGAATCGATCCATTTTGCTGCTTCTTTGATATCATTCAGCCACAATTCATCTGTTGTATGAAATCCATTTAAGTGATCGTATGTGTGATTACCTATACGATGACCTTCCGCAAAAAGACGTTGATATAATTGAGGATGTTGCTGCACATTGTTACCAATACAAAAGAATGTTGCTTTGGCATTGTACTTTTTTAATTCATCCAATACAAACTCAGTCGCAACCGGAGTTGGTCCATCATCAAATGTTAAGTATAAAACTTTTTCTTTTGTAGGAAAACTCCATGTAAGATCCGAAGGAAATAACATGCGGAGCCACCAAGGAGTTGTTGCAATGTAAAACATAATTGAAGTTAGTACAGATGAGAGAATCCGGTTAACTGGATCAGTATGTTTTTATAAAAAAAACCTTTTCCTTTCTTTGACAGGAAAACAGTTTGTGTTTGTGGCGAAAACATTTCATTGGCGTAAGAAGCTTCATGACTGTGATTTGAATTTGCTGTTGTACCTGTAAGCACCGCTTCGATACAATATTTTTCCAATAAGCCCGGCAATGTTTGATAAAAAAGTGATGTGCTGATAAAAACATCAGCACCTGATATTTTATGACCTGTTGATGCGATGATGCCGACAATACTGCTGTCTTTACTTCTCAAAGCTTGTAAGAAATAACGAACGTATTGTTGCGAAGTATCAGCTACTTTCCTGTTGTTCAACAATGCTGCATATGATGAAGAACCTGTTTGATTATTTTGTTTCAGCAGGCGACGAATTTCATCCCAAACCTTTGTTTGGTTTTGTGCTGTATCAATAATGGTTTGTAAGCCGCTGCCGGTTGTGCCACGATAGATAAACTTTTTTTCTTTTTCACTCCAGCGGTTTTCTTCAATACAATAAACAGGAACAAGATGTTGTTTACCTGTTTCAAGAATAGTATCTCTGGCAAATACACGATCTTGCCGCCCACCCATCACTATTTCACCACTCTTGATCACGAGGTCTTTGCCACTATTATTTTCGATCAACAGTACATTGATATTGTCGAGCATATAATTCCCACGCTCTTTCAATTTCACAGTTCCTTTCGCCATGCCGGCTTTCAATGAAACAGAGTTGGGAGAAACATAGCCGCTGTCTTTTGATTGCTCAATTCGTTTGACAGTGATCAGCTTGAGGTTACGGAAAATAATGGCACTATCATATTCAACCACAAGTGATGGAAAGGTAAAATCAGTTTGTGCATAAGTACCAAAACAAATAAACAGTAAAATGAGCAGGCAGAAATGTTTCTTCATTGATGTGGCGAAGGTATAAAATTGAAAACGTTTAAAGCCTCTTTAGGGGTTTGAGGTTTTAGACTTTATCTTTGCGGCATGAGTGTAAGAGTACGTTTTGCCCCGAGTCCAACGGGAGGTTTGCATTTAGGCGGTGTACGCACCGTGTTGTACAATTATTTATTTGCCAAACATCATGGCGGCGAGTTTGTATTGCGGATAGAAGATACCGACCAAACACGCTTTGTGCCCGGTGCTGAAGAATATATTTTCAATTGTTTGAAATGGTGTGGACTTGAGCCCGATGAAAGCCCGGTTCATAATGGACCGTACGGTCCTTACCGCCAGAGTGAACGCAAAGAAATGTACCGCAGTTATGCGGAAACGTTAGTGGCACGTGGTTTTGCTTATTATGCATTTGATACCAAAGAAGAGTTGGAGAAGATGCGTGAAGAGTTGAAAACAGAAGAGAACCCATCGCCGCAGTACGATCATCGTGCACGCAAAAACATGCGGAACAGTTTAAACCTCACCGATGATGAAGTAAAGGAACTGTTAGAAAAAAATACGCCGCATGTGATCCGTATAAAAATGCCGGAGAATGATGTGGTGACTTTTACAGATATGATTCGTGGTGAAGTAAGTTTTCAGACAGGATTGGTGGATGATAAAGTATTGCTGAAAGCCGACGGTATGCCCACATATCATATAGCAGTGGTGGTGGATGATTATTTAATGAAAATAACACATGCATTTCGTGGTGAAGAATGGTTGCCCAGTGCACCGGTGCATTTATTGCTTTGGAAATATTTAGGATGGGAATCTGCAATGCCGCAATGGGCACACCTGCCATTAATACTCGGCCCCAATGGAAAGTTGAGTAAACGTGATGGGGCCAAATATGGTTTTCCTGTTTTTGCAATGAACTGGACCGATCCTAAAACAAATGAATTAACCGAAGGCTTTTTTGAAAAAGGATTTTTGCCACAAGCGTTCATCAACCTGTTAGCTGTTCTTGGCTGGAACGATGGTACTGAGCAGGAATTGTACAGCATGGATGAGTTGATTGCCAGTTTTGATATTAAACGTGTACACAGTGCAGGTGCTAAATTTGATTATGAAAAAGCAAAGTGGTTCAATCATGAATGGATCAAGCGATTGCCGGCTGCA
>JAKFDY010000234.1:0-5836 GCA_036675885.1 Lacibacter sp.
TGCCGGTGGATTATTTAATGCAGCAGGCGTGGCACCAGGTCAATACGTGGTTACTTATACTTATACTGATGCGAACAGCTGTACCAACAGCGATGAAGCAACAGTAACAGTAAATGCATTACCGGTTGTTTCATGTTCGGCTTCACCGATAACAATTGATATTACATCTGCAGCGCATAACTCTACTTTGAGTGTAAGTTTGGCTGGTTCTGCAGATACAGATCCAAACAATTATGATTTTGTATGGACTGAGGATGGAGTTGGTTCATTTAATGATCCTACAGCTGCAAGTCCTGTATATACTGCAGGTGTCTTGGATATAGATCAAACTGTAAGCTTTAACGTAACAGTTACGCATAAAATTACTGGCTGTTCACAATCGTCCAATTGCTCTCTTAGAGTTGGTGGAACTGGTTCATGTCCAATTGTTCCAACAGAAGAAGTATGTAATGGTTCAACCAATACATATACTGCCGACGGAGCACCTTCTGCTAATGAAACATGGAAATGGACAGTAAATAACGGAGCATCAATTGTTGGTGCAGACAATGCACAATCAGTTGATGTAACAGCAGGCAATCAAGCCTTTACATTAACACTAACTATTTCTTATGCAAATACAGAAATAAGCCCAAGTGTTTGTGAATACAGTGTATCTGTTATAGCGTGTGGTGGCTATTGTACTTATACACAAGGTAAGTATGGTAATAAGAGTCCTGCATGCGATGGTGACGGTATCGATGGTAATGGCCCGGCTTACACTTATCCAACAGTAGTGGATATGATAAAAGCTATGCTGGGTGTAGGTGGCGTTGAAAATCCATTAGTGATTGGTAGCAATGGTAACACCGTTACAATTCCTTCAACAGCAACCGCTGCAACATTGCTGAACAAGTCAATGCCAGGTGGTGGCAGCCCAAGAGAATTGTTAAGTGGTAACTGTACAGTTGATAACGTACCAAGCTTGCCAGCTTGCTGGACTCCAGGTACAAATTCTTTAACTACATACATAACAAAACAAGGAAAGATCAATAATGTGTTCTTGTCACAAACAATCACACTTGGTTTGAATATGCGTGTAAGTTCAGGATTGTCTGACTTTGGATTACAGGCAGGTACATTTGCAACAGCTGATGGTGAAGGTGGTTGTGGATCTACAACACCATTAGTAAGGAGTTGTTATTATAATGAGTTACTTCAATTGGTGGTAGTTAATGAGTACACTTACAAAACAATTGCTCAAAGTGTTATCGATGCGCTTGATTGTAAAGCATATGCTCATACAGTAGGCGGATTGTACCAATTGGCTAACGATGCATTAGGTAATGTTGACGGAGTAATTGGCAGCGAATGTGGTGCAAGCCTTGCCGACATTAGTGGTGCAGTAGCTGCAATTAATGAAGGATTCGATGAATGCAGAATTTTCATTGGTTGGGATGTGGCGCCATGTGAAGTGCCAACAGGCAGAATCATTACCAGTCCTTCAGCTGTTATTAACAGACCAAATATTACAAGTGGAACAATTGAGAACCTCAATGTTTCAACTTACCCGAATCCTTTTGTTGACAGGGTAAAATTTGTAATTGCTTCACCGGTTTCTGGTCAGGCTACTCTGGAGGTATTCGACATGATGGGTAGAAAACTGCAGACAGTTTATAATGGATATATTTCTGCAGGAAGAAATCAGGTTGTTGAATTTAAAACTTCAACTAACTCCAATAGCACGTTGATATACAAACTCAGAATTGGTGGTAATGAAGTAACAGGCAAATTGGTCAACATCAGACAATAATTAATTAATAAAAACTCTAAAACTAAGGCTGCCCAAACAGGCAGCCTTTTTAATTTGTCAACCGAAGCTATGAGCTGTTCCTGTGATTGTATTCAGATCAGGAACAACTTCCAGTGCTAGTTAATAACATAACAATAGGTTCCAGTTCTTGTGGAAATGAAATCATAATCAATCCAACTGAATCCTGCATCGCCCCAGGCTGTACCCCATGAGTTCATGATCTTATAGGCATTCTTCGTATCATCATATCCGCAAATAACAATACAATGTGGTAATGAACCTGAGCCGGAATAGGTTTTCCAGACAAATCCGGCCTTTGCGTTAATAAATGAGTTGTCTGCCAAAACGGTAATAATCACAGGATGATTTTGAGATACCATTGATTTGATGGCTGCTTTATCTGTTGTATATATCTTTGAATACGTACTTATTTTATAGTTAAGTGCCTCGGCAGATTGAGTAGAAGTTGGCATCAATGAACAACCATTTGTGGCACTGTATGGCATGGATTGGAAGGTTGAAATCCCATTAGTCATAATAAACTCTAACGCTGTTTGTGATGCTGTTCCTGAGCCACAATCAGAACCGAATTTTACTTGATTGTACAAAAATTCCGGGCTAAACACATTGGTTGACAGACTGTACATGCTGGCATTGGTGCGATAAAATTGCTCTGCTGAACGGGCTGCATAACCAACGGCAAATGCTACACAGGAACCTTCACTTCCCTGGTTTCCAACCGGAGGCATTGTTAAGCGTACCCCGGAAACAGGAGTTGGGTCAACTACAACAGTATTAATTGTTACGGTTACAGATTTTATTGATTGGTTGCCGGCTGCGTCTTTTGCAGTTGAAGAAATTGTATGAATTCCACTTGCAGTGGTACCAGTGTTCCAGGAGTAACTGTAAGATGAGCTTGAGGAAGTTCCGACAACGGTTCCATCAATACTGATGTTAACTGAACTTACACCTAAATTATCTGTTGCAGAAGCGTTGATTGTAATAGTTGTGTTTGCATCGTAAGAACTGCCATCTCCAGGGGAGCTGATGGTAACAGTAGGGGCTGTAATATCGCCAACTGTTACATTATTTACAGATATCTGTATAGAACTGGATGCTTTGTTGCCGGCCGCATCGTTTGCAGTAACAGTTAATGTATGGGTTCCGTTAGAAACCGTAGCTGAATTCCAGATATTCGTGAATGGAGCAGTTGTGCTGCTGCTTTTTACAGTTCCATCAATACTTAAACTTACGGAAGCAACAGCAATATTATCCTGGGCGGAAACAGTTACGTTGATAGTGCCTGAAACGGAAGAACCACTGCCAGGCGAGGTGATGCTCACGGTTGGAACAATATTATCACGTCTTCCTCCTTTTGCAGCGATTTTTGAAAGTGGAATATTCTCAGGTAATGAACCTGATTTTAAGAACTCAGATGATATAAGTAAAGGTACTTTTGCCTGCAATGCTGAATCATCATCAACAACACCCCCTGTTCGGGTTTGTGTAATTACTGCTTGGTCATCAATTGACTGAGACGATTTTTCTTTAGAACAGGATGCCCAAAAAATGGTAAGCAATAGCAGGAAGGGCATAGCATAGGATCGGATTTCGGTTTTCATTTACGGATTTTTTAAAGTGTTCGAATAAATAATAAAAGTCTCTTTTAAAAAGTTCTCTAAACTCTTGGTAAAAATTACAAAGCAATTTGTTGGCAATTATGATGCCTTGTCTGTACATTAAACCAATTTACGTAGAGAAAAATCCAGTGAGTAAGTCCTTGCTGTTGCAGAATGGTTCTTCGATAGAGTTGGATATTGGGCTTCGGATTCAATTGCAAAATTAAGCAACCAATGTTTGCTATCCAAGTTAATGCACTAGGACAAACTACTACTCTTCTGTAGTAAAAAGTCGAATAATTACGCAGCAGTAACAAACTGTTTTGTGTTTGATATTGCTAACCAAGGTTTTAGATCGTTACATGAGGAAATTGCCAATATCAATACGTCATACTGGTTAATCTGCGTTCATTTGTGGCCCTCCACGTCCAACCTCTTTGCAAGTCGAAGATTCCAGCCGCAGTGCCGGAACAACGCCGTAATCTCTCAATGTCCATCTGTGTCCAACCCCCGCTTCACCATCCCCACCACCTCCCTGAACTTCTCCCTGCTTCGCTCATACTGCGGCACAGTCTGCCAGTAAAGAACAGAAGCAATCCCTGAAGCACTGCCCATCCGTTTTGCAGAACGCATCGTCTCCGCAAACGCAGGATCATGTTTTACCCGCTCAGCAGAAAGTGAACTCTTCTCCCTTGCATAGTACACTCCATCCATGCGGTAAAAACAAATACCGTCAATCGTCCCCGTAATTTTCAACAATCCGATTTGCTTCGCCATATGTACAAGATAGAAAACCCGGTCGCAGTATGAAAATCAATCGGCCGTTTTTGCCGCTTTTGACCATTTTTGCCGCTTTTGCACACATGAATTGCTATTTTAGGACGAGACATAGCTATTTTAGTGACTAGACAGGACTAGACAAACGGCAGGATACAAGCAGGCTAAAGCCACTATTAAGCCACCTTACGCCGTATTTAAAGCGCTCAAACCCGCAGTGAAAGTCTGTCTATCTGCAATACTGCTTTTGCCATAAAGAAGATATTCGACGGGTATGATGAAGCAAAAACCAATTTTAATTCATCCGTTAAATCAGGGGTAATTTAAAGCCCGTTTATACTGTTTTGTTGTGCCACAGTTATTATATAAACAGGTAGTAACTTTTTTTATTCTTCGGGCCATAATATTAAAGGGGAGGGAAATTGGTTGTCTAATACTGCCTTTAGCAGGGGAAAAGCGCATTTGAAATTGATACCGGTAAGCTCAGGAAACACAAAAAAACATTTCAAAGGTAAAATAACGGCCCATTTGCCTGTTTTTCTGGAAAAAACTTTCCCAAACTTTTTGCAGGGAACATTTCAAACCCTACCTTTGCGCTCCCAATTGAAAATTTGGGACAGATCTTATGGCTCAACGTATCAGAATAAAATTGCAATCATACGACCACAACCTGGTCGATAAATCTGCAGAAAAAATCGTGAAAACGGTTCGTAGTACAGGCGCAGTAGTAACTGGACCTATTCCTTTACCTACCCGTAAAAGAATCTTTACTGTACTGCGTTCACCACACGTAAACAAAAAGAGCCGTGAGCAGTTCCAACTGTGCACACACAAACGCTTACTGGATATTTATACCAGCAGCAGCCGTACAGTTGATGCGTTGAGTAAGTTAGACTTACCAAGCGGTGTTGATGTAGAAATTAAAGCATGATGATTGTCCCGCAAGCGGGACGAATTGTCTTAGTTCTTATAAATAAGTAATATTTCATCTCTCAATACGACTTCGGTCTGTAAAAAAGAGCTCTGAATTTCAAAAAACATTCTCAACCAAAAGTTGAGGAACATATAAACTAGCCCTTCGTGGTTAGTTTACCATCGGTACTTCCGATCCAAAGTGGAAAAAAGGAAAAGGTCGATGGTAAACGGGGATTGAATGACGCCGCCAGCGTCATGTCTCAACAACCTTACAGGGCATAAACTGTAAACAAATGAAAGGTATTATTGGTAAAAAGATTGGCATGACCAGCATCTTCAGTCCCGATGGTAAACAGCAGAGCTGTACCATCATTGAAGCTGGCCCCTGTGTTGTTACACAGATTAAAACACAAGACGCTGATGGATACAGCGCACTGCAATTAGCTTTTGGCGAAAAGAAAGAAAAGAACACTACCTCCGCTGAAAAAAATCACTTCGCAAAAGCAAACACTTCTCCCAAGAAGTTCGTAAAAGAATTCCGCAACTATTCTCTCGAAAAAAATATTGGTGAAACTATCACAACAGACATCTTCGCTGAAGGCGATAAAGTTGAAGTTGTGGGTACTACAAAAGGTAAAGGTTTCCAGGGTGTTGTAAAACGTCATGGTTTCCACGGTGTAGGCGGTCAATCGCACGGTCAGCATGATCGTCAGCGTGCTCCCGGTTCACTCGG
>JAKFDY010000235.1:0-12345 GCA_036675885.1 Lacibacter sp.
TGGTATCTTCTGCAGCCAAGGTGCTAAAAAAATTATTGGTGTGGAAGCAGTGGCCGAAGCCATTGAAGATGCGAAACTGAATGCACAGGCGAACGGGTTAACAAACACTTCGTTCTACGCAGGTGATGTGATCGATATTTGCAATGATGAATTTTTTGCAGCGCATGGCCGGCCAGATGTGATTATTACCGATCCACCACGTGTGGGTATGCACGAAAAACTGGTAAAGAAGCTGCTGGAAATAGAAGCACCACGTATTGTGTATGTTAGTTGCAACCCGGCCACACAGGCAAGGGATCTGCAATTGCTCAATGAAAAATATGTGGTGGAACAACTGCAACCGGTAGATATGTTTCCTCATACACACCATATTGAAAATGTGGCGGCGTTGGTCTTGAGAAAGTAAACAGGGGTTTAACGTTTTCATGAAAGATGTTTATGGCGGGATTGCCACACAATCCCGAAATTTGTGCTTCATCATTCAAATTAATGTGTAGTGAGTTATCAGCAAATACGTCCAGGTGGTTTTAATGTGTTGCCACCGGTAATCAAAAATCTTATCATCGTTAACGGGTTGGTACTGCTGGCACAATATACCAGTGGCGCATGGGGAAGTGAGCAAGCGCTTACAGATTTTTTCGCCTTGCATAGTGTGCAATCTGATCTGTTTAAACCGCACCAGCTTATCACACATCTTTTCATGCATGGTGATTTCTTCCACTTCTTCTTCAACATGTTTGCTTTGTGGATGTTTGGTAATATGCTGGAGAATTTTTGGGGCTCTAAGCGTTTTCTCACTTTTTATATTCTGTGTGGTTTAGGCGCAGCAGCTATTCATCTTGGTTGGTTGTTTTATGAAATGCAGCCGTTAATGAGTGAGCTTGCTTCTTACAAAACTTCGCCATCGCCATCAGGTTTTATGAGTTTCTTTGATCAAAATGGCCTCACGAGAGTTTTCGACAGGCAACAATTGCAGGCATTTGCTGATATGTGGTCGAATGATCTCAGCAATCAGACATATGTTGATCAAAGTATTCTGTATGCACAGCAAGGTGCTGATGTTAAGTTGAATACGCCCACTGTTGGCGCTTCCGGTGCCGTGTTCGGTTGCCTGGCTGCTTTTGGTTACCTCTTCCCCAACACACTTATTTATATTTACTTTTTCTTCCCGATAAAAGCAAAATGGTTTGTGATTTTGTATGCTGCTGCCGAACTTTGGATGGGCATTCGTAACAGTGGTGGAAGCGTGGCGCACTTTGCACACCTGGGTGGTGCATTAATTGGCTTTTTATTGGTATGGTACTGGAACAAAAATAATCGACGTACGTTTTATTGATAAATGATTGATGTATGAGTTACCTGCAGGCAGAAAAGAAGAAAAGAATGATGTTTGGTGAAGATGGTGATGCAGTGATGCGTCTCATCTTTATTAATGTGATGGTGTTTGTGATCCTCAAGTTTATTGAGATCGTTTATCAGCTCACACCAATTGATATGAGCTTATACAAATCGCAGGTGCTCGATTGGGTAGGCTTGCCTGCAAACCTTTCCACTTTTATCACAAGGCCTTGGGTACTGCTTTCGCACATGATTGCGCAATACAGCTTATGGCAATTGCTTGGGAATATGCTGTTCCTCTGGGCATTTGGATTTCTGTTACAAGACCTGGTAGGTAACAAACACATTGTTCCACTTTATATTTATGGTGGTTTGGCCGGTGCCGTTTTGTTTATAGCCAGCGCCAACCTGTTACCACGTTTCGCTGCAGAGATCAACAGCTTTAGTTATTTTGGTGCAAGCGCTTGTGTGATGGCCATTGCCATTGCAGCAACTATTACTGCTCCCGACTATCGTGTATTCCCCATGATCAACGGAGGTATTCCGTTATGGGTAATCACTTTAATTTATGTGATCATTGATTTTGCAGGTCTTGCCAGTTCTGCTTTTCCACATCACCTGGCTCATCTTGGCGGTGCAGCTTTGGGTTATGTTTACATCAAACAAATCCAAAATGGAAAAGATCCCGGCGAATGGATGCATCGGCTTTACAATTGGTTCATCCATTTATTCGACCCCAAAGAAAAACCGGTTAAGAAAACAATAAAGAAAGAAGTATTTTACAACACAAAAGGTCAGCAACCTTTTTCAAAAAAGCCCAACGTAACGCAGCAACGTGTTGATGACATCCTTGATAAAATCAGCCAGCAAGGATACCAATCATTAACACAGGAAGAAAAAGATATTCTGAAAAAAGCGGCTGACAACGAAACATAAACCCTTTTATGGCCGGATTCTTTCGCAGCTTCATAAAAAAGTTTTTCATATTCTGCAATATTGCGTTGAGTGTTTGTATGCTGCTCTTGTATTTTATTACCGTGCTTCCGGCATCTGTTTCGTGGATCGTTAATCTGTTTGCACTCTTATTTCCGTTCTTTCTTATTCTGCAACTTATCTTTCTTATTTTCTGGCTGGCAGCAAAACGTAAGCTTGCATTCATTCCCATCATTACATTATTACTTTGTATTGAGTTGATCGGTTCTTTCTTTGGATTTCATCCAAATTCAAAAACAAAACCGGCAGATGCATCAACTTTTCGGGTAGCCACCTGGAATGCCCATCTCTTTAATTTTTTTGAAAACCAGGGCTTTCTTGATCACGGCATGTTACAGGAAGCAAAAAATTTTAAAGCCGATGTGTTGGCTGTGCAGGAACTTGTTTTTTCACTCGACACTTTATCGCCTATTACACTGGAAAAGGTGAAGAAAAAACTCGGCTATAAATATGTGGCCGCAGCTAACGACAGGGCTTTTGGCGTGCACACCAACATCAGGCAAAGGAATGAACGCTATCACCCGTTTTGTGTGGCTGTGTTTTCAAATTATCCAATACTGGGTTGGCAAAAGGTGCAGGGTATAAAAGAATACAACCACACATTTTTATGGGTTGATCTTTTAGTTAACAGTGACACCATACGGCTTTTCAATATTCACCTGCAGAGTATGCATTTTGCAAAGAAGGATTATGAATTTGTGGAGAACATTGATCAGCAAGGGATAGATGTAGATGCCGTGCAAACTGCGGGGAAAAGTATTCTGCGAAAAATGAAAACGGCAAATTTGCTTCGCTCAAGCCAGGCCAGAGATGTAAAGGCAGAAATTGACAAAAGCCCATACCCCGTAATTGTTTGTGGCGATATGAATGATGTGCCCAACTCCAATGCTTACCAGATCATCAGCGATGATCTGCATGATGCGTTTACCGAAAAAGGCTGGGGTGTTGGCCGCACGTTCAAGTACCTGTCACCCACATTGCGGATCGATTATGTGCTGCACAGCCAATCATTATCTGTGGAGCGGGTGCAGGTGTTAAGATCAATGCAAAGTGACCACAGCCCTGTAATTGCCGATTTTAATATGCAGCAGAAATAATCGGAAATACTATCTTTGTTTCAATGAAGAAATTCTTTAATACCTGTTGTTGTAGCTGTTGTTGCTGATTTTTTTGGCAACCCATTCCTCTTGTACAACATTCTTCATTACAACCATTACCTATTTATGTCGCAGCTAAAAGTTTACAACTCACTTACACGTCAGAAAGAAATATTTAAATCCATCACATCCGGTCATGTAGGCATGTATGTGTGCGGACCAACCGTTAGTGGTGAAAGTCATCTCGGTCATGCAAGACCTTACATTACGTTTGATGTACTGTATCGTTACCTCACACATCTTGGTTATAAAGTGCGTTATGTGCGCAACATTACCGATGCAGGTCATTTTGAAGAAGAAGGCCGTGAAGCAGAAGATAAAATTTCAACCAAAGCCATATTAGAAAAGCTGGAACCGATGGAACTGGTGCAGAAATACACCAATCTTTTTCATTGGGCCATGGATCAGTTCAATACAGTAAAGCCTTCTATTGAGCCAACTGCAACGGGACATATTGTGGAGCAGATCGGTATGATCCAGCAGATCATTGCTGCCGGTTATGCGTATGAAGTAAATGGTTCAGTTTATTTTGATGTAAAAAAATATGCAGCCAGTCATGATTACGGAAAGTTGAGCGGACGTGTAATTGATGATCTTTTAGAAACAACACGTGAACTGGAAGGACAGGAAGAAAAGCGTGACCGTGCTGATTTTGCTCTTTGGAAAAATGCGGCACCTGAACATATCATGCGTTGGCAAAGTCCGTGGGGTGTTGGTTTTCCCGGCTGGCATATTGAGTGCTCGGCTATGGCAACAAAATATTTAGGTGCACAGTTCGATATACATGGTGGCGGTATGGATTTGCAGTTTCCACATCATGAAAGTGAAATTGCACAAAGCACTATTTGCAATCATACAGCTCCTGTTCGTTACTGGATGCATAATAACATGATCACCATCAACGGCAAGAAGATGGGGAAGAGTTATAACAATGTCATCAAATTAACAGAACTCTTTATCGGCGATCATCCGATATTGAAGAAAGCTTATCACCCGATGACAGTGCGTTTCTTTATTCTGCAAACCCAATACAGAAGCACGCTTGATTTTGGTAACGAAGCTTTGCAGGCAGCTGAGAAAGGATTGAAGCGTTTGCTGGAAGCACATGAATGGTTAAGCAAGTACGAAGTGGAAAGTGGGAAGTGGGAAGTAAAAGACAAGCCACTTAATGAAAAGGTTTTGCAGCTAATTGCTGAGTTCGATGAATTCATGAATGATGATTTGAACACCGCAAAAGCATTGGCGAGTATGTTTGAACTGGTGCCGGTGATCAACGGATTAAAAGATAAACATATTGAAGCAGATGCATTGAGCAGCGATACCATTGCGTTGATGCAAAAGCAAATGAAACTGTACATCGAAGATATTTTTGGATTGAAAAGTATCAGTGCCGAAGACAGTGGCCGTTTTGATTCGGTGATGCAGATCTTAATTGAGTTGCGGAAAGATGCAAAATCAAAAAGGGATTTTGTAATGAGTGATAAAATACGCAATCAATTAGCTGAACTTGGTATTCAGTTGAAAGATGAAAAAGATGGCGGGATGAGTTATAGCTTATAACGTGTGCACAGCATAAAAAAAAGAGAAGCGAGGCTTCTCTTTTTTTATGCTGTCATTAACAGCACTTGTATCTCGACTACGCTCGATCCAAGTAAAACACCCTTCAATCCTGAGCGAAGCCGAAGGGCACTCAGGGTAGCCGTACCTCAAACTTCTTACCTCGTACTTTGTATTTCGTACTTAGCTATGCCCCAACAAATGATTACCTGAAAGAATAGAATGCAATTGAAAAAACGGGCTTGTTTTTTCTTCCACTGGCTCCTCTTCCATTGGTTGATGCAACACATCAGAAAAACATTGCAGCATAATATGCTTTGTTTGTTTGCTCCATTGCTGAAATGAATCACTGCTGTTTTTATACTGTGGCATATAATCAAGCAATACATCCAGGTTAAACGAATCGGCATGCGTGCCGGCACCGGCTTTGGCACCATCTCTTGCATTGCACCATTGCTCAAAATGTCCTTTCACAGGAACCATCAACACAGGTTTGCCGAAATACATGGCTTCGCACACGCTTTCAAAACCCGCAGTTGTAACGAGTGCTTTTGCACTTGCCATGTATTGCAAAAACTTCTGATCATCCAGAGAATGAAAACAAAGCGTTTCATCAAAACGCCATTTACCTTTTACAGTTGCACTATCGGTAAAACAATGCAATTCAATTTCAGGATGTTGTTTGTGCCAGCTGATAATTTCCTGCATATAACCGGAATTGAGCAGGTAAACAAGAATATGATCGCCTTCAAATACTTCCTGTTGAAATACTTCTTTGCGAAGCAATGGTGGAGTGATCAATACATTTTTACAGGATGACGGGTTTAATGGATAAAAGGAAAGTGCTAATAGTTTATCAGAACCTTTGGCAGTGAGTTTTGTGTATTGCCTGATCGCAAATGCATCGCTCCTGTTTCCTTCTTCCGGAAATTGAAAAGAAGGATGCAGGTAAATAAACTGGTGAGCGATGGAAATAATTTTTGTATCGAGTTTTTTAAATACGGATGAAAGGCCAATCAACGGTTCATAAAAATTCAGCAGCAGATCCGGCTTGTATTGGGCAATCACTTCACGGATCAACCGCATACTTTTGCGGTATGTTCTCCACTGCAGCATATTTTTCACGATCGTTCTGCCAATGCGGATCGATTTGTTTTCTTTATCCGTTACAAAATTCGGGCTGCGGTAAGTAATGATGGGCGCTTTGATTCGTTCACGCACAAACGCAGGAATTTCTCTGCGACTGCTGCTGCCGATCAATACTGCACATACAGTGTGGCCACGTGCAATAAGCATTTCGTAAGTGGCAATGGCCTGGGTTAAATGACCACGCCCTTCGCCCTGTACAGCAAATACAAAACGGTTGTTCATAGTAATTCAGGTGTTAAGCTTGGAAAAAAAGTGGCAGTGCTTTGTGCTGAGGTTGTATAGTTTGTTTCTGAAGGTGATTGTTGTTGTAACCACTCGTTATAATAAACAATACTCCATTCACCGTTTTCTGTTTCAACCAATGCACTCATAGTCTCCACCCAATCGCCACTGTTGAGGTAATGAATATTGTTGATGGTTTTATCAGCCGCCTGGTGAATGTGCCCGCAGATAACACCATCGCAATGATTAGCGGCCGCTACTTCGCACAACTGTTCTTCATAATCAGAAATAAAAGAGACTGCTGATTTAACTTTTGCTTTTACTACCTGTGATAAAGAGTAATAAGGCAATCCTCTTTTGGTGCGGTAATGATTGTAATGCCGGTTAAGCCAGAGTAAAAAAGTATAACCAATATCACCCAGCTTTGCCAGCCACTTGAGTTTAGTAGTAACCGTATCAAAAATATCGCCATGCACTACATAGTATTTCTTATCGCCGCTTTGCAGAATGTGATGACGCTTGATAACGAATTGCCCGAATGAAAAAGGCAATATCTCGTCGAGAAAATCATCATGATTGCCCCGCAGGTAGATCACTTTTGTATTGTATTTGTGCATGCACTTCATAATGATGCGGAAAAAAGAAGTGTGTTTCTTTTTCCATTCACCTGATTTACGGAGTTGCCAGCCATCGATGATGTCGCCATTCAGGATGAGCGTATCACATTTGTGCTGACTCAAAAAGTCCACTACTTCTTTTACCCGTGAGTTACGGATACCTAGGTGGAGGTCGGAGAGGATAATTGTTTTATAATACGTCTTCACAAAGAAGGGTTTTACAAAGGTTGAGTTCTCCTGTTATCACAATATTGATGAATGATTAAAAGAGAATGAATAAATTGTAACCAAATTGTTAAGCCGTTAAGGTTGCCAACCCTTGGTGAGGAACCTTACCTGGTAAAATGTAAAACAGGGTCGGCAACCTTACATCCGAATCATCATGCATTACATTCCACATCTCTCAAAAGATAAAAAGCTAAAAAAAGTAATTGACGCACAGGAACCGCACACGTTGGTAAAACGTAAAAAGATCTACCTGTATTTATGTGCATCCATCATGAGTCAGCAACTGAGTACCAAAGTGGCTGATGTGATCTATAAGCGTTTTCTTGCGTTGTATGGAAAGAAGGAACCAACGGCACAACAAATACTGGACACTCCGTTTGAAACATTACGGAGCATTGGATTAAGTAATGCGAAGACAAACTATGTGCACAATGTTTGCCGGTTTTTTATTGAAGAAAAGATTACCGATGCTCAGCTTTATAAAATGAGTGATGAAGCGGTGATTGAAAAACTGACGCAGATCAAGGGAGTTGGAAGATGGACCACCGAAATGATCCTGATGTTTGCTTTGCAGCACGAAGATGTATTGCCGGTTGATGACCTTGGTATACAGCAGGCTATGATCAAACTGTATAAAATCGGGTACGAAAACAAAAAAGAACTCTATGAAAAAATGCAAAAGCATGCAACCAAATGGCAGCCTTACCGCACTTATGCTTGTGTACACCTGTGGAAATGGAAGGATAACGCCCCAACTCCTAAAGGAAAGTAATACAATTACTGTGTAGGAAGACGATGCGAAAAGTATTAACGATAATTGCCTTGATTTTTTCAGTGAATCTCTTTTCACAGGATGGCCCCACTGCAGGCTCGGCTCTTCGTTCGCTTTCAGGGGTGGATATGATTTCCGGCAAAGTGATCGATGTGGTGTTCAGGGAATCGAAAGATTATACATTGTTCCACTTCTGGAAAAGCGAAAGCGATAGCTGCATCGAACAGTTTCCTGCACTTGTGGCACTCATTAAGCAATACGAAGCCAAGATTACGGTGTATGGTTTCCCTTATGAATACAAACAGCAGATACCCGCTGCAAAAGCCATGACGGCGAAGTATAAACTCAACTGGGCACATTTGCTGCAATACCGGCAAACAAATCCTGAAGGTGCCAATGTAATTGATGTATTGAAGATAACAGAGTTTCCTACTTATATGTTACTGGATAAAGAAGGGATGATCCTGGTAAGATCAGGTTCGCTGGAAGATGTGCAGGTGGTGTTGAAGAGGTTGGATTAATTCTTTTGGGAGAAATGAGATAAGAAGTTTAACGCAGAGTGTTTACTCTGCGTTACCTCAGCTTCTACTTTCTCTGCGCCAAAAATTATAGAATAACTTTTTCGCAGCTTTTCAAATACTTTTCATCAACCGTTGCACCAATCCCAATCGTATCATCAATCTCCACAATACCGTTTTCAAGAAACTTCATGCCACCAACAACAGGATCATCTTTCAGCATTAATGGCGTATCCAGATCGTAATGAACAATAAGATCGCTGCTGTAAGCAAAATGTACCAATGCCGTAATCGCTAAGCGACTTTCCATAAAACAACCCACCTGCAGTTTTAAATTATGTGCTTTTGCAACTTCTACAATTTTTAATGCATGCCAGATGCCACCACTCTTTCCCAGCTTTACATTAAAATAATCACAGGCATTCAGTTTGGCTAAGCGTTCTGCATCATGTTCATCAAAACAACTTTCATCACTCATGATCTTAATGGGACTGTTCTTTCTTACTTCAGGCAAGGCCATATAGTTCCAACGGGCAATCGGTTCTTCGCAATGTTCAATACCATAAGCTGCGAGTGCCTTCAACGTAGTAATAGCTGTTTCAACAGACCAGCCTTGATTGGCATCAATACGCAATGGCAATTCATTACCAATCGCAGTTTGTATTGCTTTTATGCGTGCAACATCTTCTTCCGTTGTTGTGCCAAGTTTTACTTTAATGGAAGGGAAGCCAGCTGCCTTATACTCAACTGCTTCTTTCGCCATCTTTTCAGGAGATCCAAGCCCAACCGTCATATCAGTAGAGATCACTTTGTTTTTCACGCCGCCGAGTAATTGATACAAGGGTTGATTCATGAATTGTGCAGCAATATCATACAAGGCCATATCAAATGCACTCTTAATACTTTCGTTACGTGTAATAAGCCGGTCCATTGCCAACACACATTCTTCAATTCGTAACGGGTCTTTCCCTTTCAGTAATCTGGCAAGGTATTGCCCAACAATAAAGCAAGTGTCCATGCTTTCGCCGTTAATGCTCATATACGGACTGCATTCGCCATAACCACTAATACCTTTGCTTGTGCGGATGATAACAAGTACATTATCCGCATCGTATTGCGTTCCCAGCGAAATAACAAAGGGTTGCTTTAACGGGATACGCAGTTTGTATAACTCAACAGAAGTGATTTGTAATTGCATAAGATGAAGGTAGCAAATGGAGAAAATCTATATCAAACTTAGTAATTAAAAATATATATCAGAGTTCTTGCAGTTGGCTGAAACCTTAGCTAACTTAACTATCCCTTACAAGAAACTTCACTGACCATTAAATTCTCCGGGCGATGATGTTTGGCCGGGAATAATCTGAATTTCTCCAGCCTTTACATGTCAGCTCATCCTCCTCCTGAAAGCCGCAGCTGATTTTTAACCCTTAAAATATAGAAGCATGAAAAAACAAATTTTTCAGGTGTTGATGCTATTGTTTTTGATCAATACCATCTTTAGTTCCTGCAAGAAATCATTTGATGATCCTGTTTCAAAGCTTGATGAGAAATTCCCCGAAAATGACGCAAGCCTTGTTGTAATGCCCGGCAGTGGTTCTTTTTCTTCTTCAGTTAACAGCAGAAATGAAGAGAAGTATAATACATTCTATGGTTCGCAGGTGCAAATAGGGAATGGGCATGTGCGTTCATGGATTAATATAACGCATAGCGGCAGACCATTGGCAATAGGACTTGAAATGACTGGTGGTGCATTAACTAATCTTCCCGAAGATCCCAACGATCATGCGGCAGCAACATGGCATTTAAAACTGCATCAAAAAGCACATGCAGTTACTCCTTTTGATCACATAATGCTGAACTGGAACGTGATGGGGCACGAACCTCCGCCAATTTATGGATTACCGCATTTCGATATGCATTTTTATAAAGTAGGTATGAATGAAGTGATGAATATGACCGATCCTGTTAAATTCAACATACTTCCACCACCCGGTTATATTCCCACTGCTTATTTATTTACAGGTGGTGTGCCAATGATGGGGGCGCATTGGGTTGATCTGATGTCGCCTGAATTATTACCTCCGGCCGATCCTAACTATGCAGCATTTACACATACAATGATTTATGGTTCGTACGATGGAGAAGTAATATTTGTTGAACCAATGATCACACGTGCATTTCTGCTTTCAGGTGTAACCGTACAGAAGTGGTACAGGCAACCACAATATTTTGATCCAACAGATACATATTATCCTCAACGCTACAGTGTCTGGAAAAATGAAAAGAACGGGCGGCACTATGTGGCACTTGATGAAATGATAATGCGTTAACGATTATTTACGGCCAAAAACAAAACGAGCGTTTGAATAAACGCTCGTTTTGTTTTTGGTAATTGCTGAATTATTTTACCAACTTCAATTCTTTTACCAGGTGATCTGCGCCACCCAGTTTATCAATACACCAGAGTACATAACGGATGTCAACACAAATGGTGCGGTTGAGATCTTTATCAAATGCTAACTTATGACTCAATGCTTCATAGTTACCATCAAATGCAAGACCAATCAATTCACCATTGCCATTAATAACAGGCGAGCCGCTGTTGCCGCCCGTAATATCATTGGTGGTAATAAAGCCAATCACCAGGTCGTTACGGCTTTTATCGATGTACTGACCAAAATCTTTTTTCTTCAGCAGTTCAATTTGCTTTGACGGAAGATCAAATTCATAATCACCTGCTTTATATTTTTCCAGTAAACCTTTTGATGTTGTAACAAAATCATATTTCACTGCATCTTTCGGCACATAACTTTTTACATTGCCGTACGATACACGCATGGTGAATGTAGCATCGGGATACATCTTCTTTGCTTTTACCGGATTCATTTCCATAATGCCTTTCAGGTATAAACGACCCAGATCGTTGTTTTTATTGTTGAACTCGGTAAAACGTGGAAGGAATTTGGTATTCCAGTTTTTGGTGAACGCACTGCCAATAACAAAAGCAGGATCTTCCTGCAGTTTCAATGCATCCGGGTTCGCCACAAACGCATTCCACTTGGCATCATTTAAAATCATGCTGTTGGAAAATACAGTAGCTGCAAATTTTTTCCAGGTGCTTTCATCTTTCAGATCGCCAAAACTTCCTTTTACACTTTCAAAGAAACTGATGGGGTGTTGTTCTTTTGGTACATCCTTGTAATACATCATCAATACTGAAGCAACAATTTTTTCATCGCTGATGGCATTGTGCCCTTCAAGAAAATTCTTACGGGCTTCTGTTGCTGCATTCATTGCCTTGCTGATGTCATCTTTTGTTGCATTTGTTTTTGCAAGTGCTGCTTCAAGTTGTAATAAGGTTGAAGCATAGGCAAGCAATGGCGAACCGTAAATACCTTCCATCATGTACACACGGTGTTGCGCATAAGGTCGCCATGCGCTGTATATTTTTTCCCACTCTGAAAACAGGTTTGCATATTCGGGCTTGCCTGCTGCCCATTTAATAAATACGTCTTCTGCTTTTTGCTTTTGGCCGTACACATCATATTTCAGCAACTGTTTTGTTTCACCATCATAAAACTTCCAGTAGTTGGCAATACTTGCATAGCTGCTGGCGAGTTTCAGTTTAATAGCAGGATCTTTCTGCATTTCAGTGAACATATATTTCAAACGCATATCACGCAACTTCACAAGCGTTGGGTTGTTGATGTCGGTAGATAGTTTTACACCTAATGATGTTTCATAGCGGTTAGTACTGCCGGGATAGCCCCAGGTCATGGCGAAGTCGCCAT
>JAKFDY010000236.1:0-5745 GCA_036675885.1 Lacibacter sp.
AGCGATTATTTTACTTCATTCATGAATAAACTGGGCTTCAACATTCCTGCATGGCTCAGTACAAGTTATATGGAAGCCAAAGATGGTATCCTGGCAGGATCAACAAACAAAGAAGTAATTACAGCGTGGAGTACTGCTCCCTTAATGGGCAGTATGCGTTTTATTATTGACTTACCTGCGCTCGTCATTAATTTATTTATTACTTACCTGGTTTATCGGGGTATCAAGGAAAGCCGCAATTTCAGTAACGTGATGGTTCTCTTAAAAATGGCTGTTGTTTTATTAGTAATACTGGTAGGTGGTGTGTTGATCTTTTCAAATGGATTAACTGATAATTGGGTGCCGGCAAATGATGAAGGTGTAAAAAGTTTTATGCCAAACGGTTTCGGTGGCGTAATGGCTGCTGTAAGCGGTGTGTTTTTTGCGTATATAGGTTTTGATGCAGTAAGTGTATTGGCTGAAGAAAGTAAAAATCCTCAACGTGATCTGCCAAGGGGTATGATCTATTCATTAGTGATCTGTACAATCGTTTATATTTTATTAACCCTGGTGTTAACCGGTGCTGTTCACTATAAAAATTTCGATGGGGTGGGCGATCCGCTTGCTTTTATTTTTGAAGCACAAAACCTGAATTTGGCATGGATGCAGATATTGGTTGCTATTTGTGCCGTTGTTGCCATGACGAGTGTATTACTTGTTTTTCAAATGGGGCAACCACGCATCTGGATGAGCATGAGTCGTGATGGTTTAATGCCTCCCGTGTTTCAGAAGATTCACAAAAAATACAAGACGCCCTCGTTTGCTACCATTGTAACAGGATTTGTGGTTGGTGCTCCCATTTTGTTTACAGATAAAACATTTGTACTCGATTTCACAAGTATTGCAACCTTATTTGCATTTGTATTGGTTTGCGGTGGAGTATTGTTAATTCCAAGAAAAGAAAAAATAGCCGGTAAATTTAACCTGCCGCATTTTAATGGACAATTCATCTTCCCTTTATTCATCGTACTGACAATTGCAATCATCAGTTTGTATGTAAAAGGTTATTGGCAGGATCTTTTCAATTTTGATTTTTCTGCAAACGAAGAATATACATCCGGGAAAGTTTCTTTTATGGATGTAGCAACTCCCAAAATTGCTTTACTTATTTTCTGGGCTACTTGTATTCTGTTAAGCATATTTTCTTTCCTGAAAAAATACTCTTTAATTCCATTGATGGGTTTAACTACCTGCTTATACCTGTTAACCGGTATGACAAAAAATAACTGGGCATGGTTTCTTGGATGGCTCTTCATTGGGTTAATTATTTATTTCATGTATGGATACAGTAAAAGTAAACTGGCAGCAAAGTCATCTGCTTAATCAATCTGCAACTCTTTAAATATTTTAGATGCCAACAAGAAAAATGAAAGCCCGTAAGCGCATTGCGTTAGTGGCACACGATCATAAGAAAACCGATTTAATTGATTGGGCTTATTTCAACCGCACAGCCCTATCAAAACACGAGTTGTATGCAACAGGAACTACCGGTAAATTACTGGAAGATAAACTCGATCGGCCAGTAACAAAATTGCTCAGCGGTCCTTTAGGTGGCGATCAGCAAATTGGTGCGTTAATAGCTGAAGGAAAAATTGATATCCTCATTTTCTTTTGGGATCCTATGGAAGCCCAACCACATGATCCCGATGTAAAGGCATTGCTTCGTTTAGCCGTTACATGGAATATTCCAACAGCCTGCGACCGTGCAACAGCTGATTTTATTTTTACATCACCTCTTATTCTCGACGATTATACAATCCAGTTAGAAGATTACAGTCAATATCTTAAGCGTAAGATCAAGTAACGGGCACGTTTTATGTGTAGAATTTGGCTTGCAAAAGCGGGAAAACCGTTGTAACTTTTGCATAGCTTCTTTCACATTTAAAATTTGTCATTATGAATTTTGTACAACGCATGGAGAAATGGGGCGATACACATCACCCTAAATGGATCGATTTCATCCGTATTGTTTTGGGAATCATCCTTACCTTAAAAGGTGTGCAGTTCATCAACAACATGCAACCCCTGGTTGATCTGATTGCCAATAGTGGTTTTCTTGGCTCATTATCTGCCGGGCTTCTTGCACACTATGTTGTGTTTGCTCATTTACTGGGCGGGCTTATGGTAGCCTTTGGTTTACTTACAAGGTTTGCCTGCCTGGTGCAGATCCCCGTTTTATTAGGCGCTATTATTTTCGTAAACATATCAGGCGGAATTTTTCAACCACATTCTGATTTATGGTTATCTGTACTCATACTCATTTTGCTTGTATTTTTTGTGGTAGAAGGCAGCGGTAAGCTGAGTGTAGATGAGTGGATGCGGAAAAATCCTGATGAGCGGCCTCATAAACATAAGTGGGGCTGATGGTTCCAGTGTGGTGTGATTACCCCGGCAATAAATTCTTACAACGATTGTTTGAACAGGATTTGTTGACCGGGGTTATTTTTGCAGCTTAATACGAACATTCGGGTTTACTTCGTGTATAAGATCAAATAAAAAGTAGTGTATGAAATTTCAGATAGGAGATAAGGTGTTGTTGCTGCATTCAAATGAAGAAGGTGAAGTGGTTGACATAATAGATAAGAAAATGGTGACCGTTGATGTTGGGGGTGTACAGTTTCCCGTTTACATCGATCAGATCGATTTTCCGTATTTCAAACGCTTTACCGAAAAGAAAGCGCCGCCACCCAAGCAAAAGAAATATGTAGATGATGTGAAAAAAGAAAAAGGTAGTGCCATTAAAGGTTACAATGTTGCCGAAGGTGTATGGATCTCTTTTCTACCGGTGTTTGATAAGGATATTTTTGATGATGATGTGGTGGAATATTTCCGCATATATCTCGTGAACAATACTGATACGGCGTTTAAGTTCGATTATCATTTACGCTATACCGGTGAAAGTGAATTTAACCTGCGAAATGAAATTCTGCCGTTCAATGATTTTTATATTCATGATGTGGCGTTTGAAAAACTCAACGATGCGCCACGGTTTGATTTTGAATTTTCGTTAGCTGCACCTGATAAAAAGAAAGCTGATCATTTTGAAGCATCACTGAAGATGAAGGCAAAGCAGTTGTTTCAACGCATTGAAGAAATGTTGAAGAAACAGGAAGCGAGTTTCAGCTACCTGTTAATGGAAACCTATCCCGACAAAGTGCATACAGAAAAAGTTGACCTTCATAAACTGTCGGCTGCAGGATTTAAAGTGTATGATGCAGGGCAGGCCCGGCAACATATACCGCCTGCACGTTCAGTTGTTGATCTGCATATTGAAAAGATCAGTAACGACTGGAAAGGTCTCAGCAATTTTGAAATTCTTACAGCACAGTTGCGTGAGTTTGAAAAATATTATGAGCTGGCGGTTTTGCACATGCAACCAACGCTGATCATTATACATGGTGTGGGTGAAGGAAAACTACGGGATGAAATTCACGATATACTAAGATTGAAACAGGAAGTAAAATCGTTTGTGAACCAATACCACCCTTTGTATGGTTATGGCGCAACAGAAATTTATTTTCAATATTGATTAATGAATCAAAAACCGACTCCGGTAAAAACCGGCTGTCAAGATCAATCCAATTTTTTCAAGTATCATTGCAACTCAAATATTCAGCATGTATCCTAATCTGTATTATTTCTTAAAAGATGTATTTGGTGTGGAATGGGAAGGGGCGAGATTTCTCAATTCATTTGGCTTCTTTGTGGCCCTTGCTTTTATAGCAGGTGCTATTGTTTTAACAAAAGGACTTCAACGAAAAGAGAAACAAGGCTTTTTATTTCCGAAAGAAGAAAAGCGGATGTTTGGTAAACCCGCCACTGCAACTGAACTTTTGCTGAATGCATTGCTGGGTTTTTTAATGGGCTATAAGATCATTGGTGCATTTATGAATGCCGGCGATGGCGTAAATCCACAGGAATATATCTTCTCATCACAAGGCAGTTGGGGGGCAGGTATTGCTCTTGCCGTGCTGTTTACCTGGCTGAAGTGGTACGAAAAGAACAAACAGAAAGCTGCCAAGCCAGAAGAACGAAAAGTGCGTGTTTGGCCACATGAGCGGGTAGGGGACATAACAGTTATGGCTGCTATTTTTGGTTTTGCAGGTGCCAAGATCTTTCACAACCTTGAGAACTGGGATGAGTTTATGGCTGATCCTATTGGTTCATTGGTATCATTCAGCGGATTAACATTTTACGGTGGTTTGATCTGTGCTGCCATTGCCATTATAGTATATGCAAAACGAAAAGGAATATCAATCCGGCATTTGGCCGATACGATGGGGCCAACACTGATGTTGGCTTATGCTATTGGCCGTATTGGTTGCCAGGTTGCCGGTGATGGCGATTGGGGTGTGCCTAACGCCGCCTATGTAACTGATTCTACGGCTACCGTTCAATTGGCAAAACCGGGTGAATTTCAGCAGGCGGTACAAAACAATACAGCTTATATCCACCAGGAGTTTGGCCGTGATTTTAAAGTTGAAAATGTGCCATCGGCAAGTTTCAAAGCTCCTTCATTCCTTCCGGTTTGGATGGTGGCTTATATTTATCCGCATAACGTAAACAGCATGGGAGTAAAACTTCCCGGTTGTGATCAACCTGAACATTGCAGTTACCTTCCTTTACCGGTTTTCCCAACTCCGTTTTATGAAACAGTTATGTGCCTTCTGCTCTTCGGCATTCTTTTGCTTGCACGTGAACGGATAAAACTGGCTGGCGGATTATTCTGTATTTATCTCGTCCTGAATGGATTGGAGCGTTTCTTTATTGAAAAGATCAGGGTAAATACCAAGTATGAAGACCTCCCATTTCAGCCCACCCAAGCCGAACTGATCTCTTTAAGCCTGGTGATTCTGGGCATAGTTCTCTATTTTGTGGCAAAACGAAAAGCACAAGCTTCCAAATAATTTCCTGTCAACCTGTTTTTTAAAGGCTTCTTACCGGAAGCCTTTCTTTTTTCCAGCTATATCCAAATTCTTCCGCTCGTCCCTAATGTGATGGGTTTCTGTAACATGTTTAAGGGTTAGTCGTCACATGTATGTCATTGTTTTGCCGAATATCAGTTAAAAATGCCTTTCAACATAAAACAATGTACTATGCAAAACATAGAACCTACTTTTGACATGTAATAGAAAAGAACAGGTACTGTTAACTGTTAAACCTTATCATTTTAAACCGAGTCATCAAACTTATCATCATCATGAAAAAGATTTCTGCATTTCTAACTGCGGCCTTGCTAACCTTCACCTTCTCCTCATTTGCTCAAACAACTTCACGTGTAAAAGGCGATGTAAAAGACGAAAGCCAAAAGCCGGTTTCCGGCATTACCGTGTCGTTGCTTCGTGGCAAAGACAGCTCGCTTGTAAAAGCAGCCATTACCGATAAAAGCGGTGCTTATTCTTTTGAATCTGTAAAAGACGGTTCTTACCTGCTTGGCATTACCAGCGTGGGCTACCAGAAAAAGATCAGCGGTGTAATTGAAGTAAAAGAGGGCGCAGAGATCACTGTCCCATCGTTCAGTTTGTTACCTGAAGCAAAAGGATTGAAAGAAGTTACAGTAACAGCAAAGAGGCCATTGTTTGAACAAAAGGCGGACAAACTGGTTGTAAATGTGGATGCTTCGCCAACTAATGCAGGGGCTAATGCTTTGGAAGTATTAGAAAAATCTCCCGGTATTACAGTTGATAAAGATGGAAACATTTTTAC
>JAKFDY010000237.1:0-2625 GCA_036675885.1 Lacibacter sp.
TTCATAATCGTTACAACATTAAACGTTAAATCTTCAACTGCGTATTATCAACTCAACACATCTTTCCTGTTAAAAATAAAGATGGCCGACCCTGTAAAGATGAAAATATGTAACAAAAGGATGCCTGCACTTCGTAAAACAGCCGGTAAATTTCTTATAGTACCCGGAATGGACATGCCATCTGCATCTGCTTTCATCTCAAAAAAACCTTTCCAGCCAATCATATGCGAGGTAAAGAAAAAATCTTTTACATCCTGGAACATCGGAATATCTAATGTGGTGAGGATGGTAAATACAATGATCACACTCATGGTTGCTACGATAGGTCCCAATGAATTCTCTGCAAAAATGGAAAAGAAAAAACCAAGCGATGACACGGTGATCAATGCTATCGCAGCAAAACCAAATGCACAGAGATAACGCCAGAAAATATCATTGCCATTCAGGATAATGATCTCGTAACTTTTTGCATTCATCAAACCATCAGTACCAAAAATGGCCATAGATAAAAACAAACCGAGTATAGCAATCCAGATAAGAAGAATAATGGCATAAATAGACGATGCCATGAATTTGCTCATCAACAGTTTTGTACGGCTTACCGGTTTTGTGATGAGTAAACGAAGGGTACCCATGTTGGCCTCACCCGCAACCATATCAGCACTTACCAATGCCACCAGCAATGGCACATGTATCAGCAATGTTTGTAAAATGACAAAACAAACAAAATATCCATTGAGCGGATTACCGATTACATCAAAATTGTCCTTTACATCTTTCAACACAAAATCCATGTACTTGGCTCCATCAACATAAATTGCCAGTTGTATCAATGTCACAATCGCCCACACTGCTATAAACGCAATGTATGTACGTGGACGTTTGAATACTTTGAACAACTCAATTTTTAAAAGGCTCCACATGTTGATTCGCTGTTGTGATCTTTAAAAAATAATCTTCCAATGAATGTCGTGCCGTTATACCCAATACGCTGATGCTGTTTTCAACCAATAGTTTTGTTAATGCAGGCACTTCTTCTTTACGCAGCTTCAATTCAATACCACCTATATCAACACCCATCAGCTTATCAGCATAATTTGTTTGCCTGAGCAATTGCTCACAAAGTGCGTGATCATTTGTTTCGATAAACACTACGGTATCATCCGGATGAAATAATTCAGCAACTGTTCCTTCCACCAATTTCTTTCCTTTATCAATAATGAGCATTCGGTTAGCAATCTGCTCTACTTCACTTAACAAATGTGATGAAACAAGAATGGTCTTATTCATTTTTTCCCGCAGCATCAGAATAAGATTCCTCATATCAGCAATCCCTTGCGGATCCAATCCGTTGGTCGGTTCATCAAGCATGATCAACTGCGGATCATGTACCAATGCAACGGCAATACCTAAACGCTGTTTCATACCCTGCGAAAACGTACGCACTTTACTGTTGGCACGTTGTGCAAGACCAACAAGTTCGAGTTGATCCATAAAGTTTGCTCTGCTGAGTTTTACCCCGCTCATTTTTGCAAACAGTTGCAGTGTTTCGTATGCTGTTAAATATTTATAGAGATCAGGACGCTCGATTACCGCACCTGTATTGCGCAGAATTTCTTTGCGGTGTTTGTACAGATCATAACCAAAAATTTCAATGGAACCACTTGTAGGTGTAATGAGTGTAAGCAACATACGGATAGTGGTTGATTTACCTGCACCATTCTGGCCAAGAAAACCATACACATCGCCTTTCTGTACAGTAAAAGAAAGATCGCTTACCGCTGTTATTTCGCTGAAAACTTTACTGAGTTGAGTAACCTTAATGACTGATTCCATAAATTTTGCTGCTGTAGCAACACTCAGGTAAAGATAAGGTTGGATTTAACGGAAAAATTATTTGGGAAGATAAGTTTGTAATGCTTTCACATAGGCTTCAAAAGCTGCTATCCCCACCGGAGTAATCTTGCAAATGGTTTGGGGGTAATTGTCTTTGAACTGTTTGATCACAGCCACATAACCGGCTTCTTTCAGTTTGCTTATCTGCACACTGAGGTTGCCTGCAGTAGAGCCGGTCTTTTCTCTGATGAACGTAAACTCAGCTTCCTTAACGCCAATGAGCAGGCTCATAACGGCCAGCCGTAATTGAGAATGTAATATGGGATCGAGTTCTTTAAACATGTCGTTTTTTTCCCTGCAGGTATTTCCTACGAATGATAATACCGGGTACAAGCCAGGATAATGCTGCTGATACGGCCATCAATAAAAAATCAAATTTGGTAATGGTGAATGCACTGATGATGGCACTAATCCAGCAAACAATTCCACCAATGGTCATCAATCTGAACTTTCGTGCAGCACCGGTTACAATAGTGGGGTAACCATATAAAAATAACAGGTAAGATGAACCGAATGTCCAGAAATTTGGAACATCTGATTTTCCTGTTATTTCCCTGTAATCGTTGAGAATAGGATGAAGTGTGTCGGCTGCAACATTGTTAATAAAATTCACAATAAAAATTCCTACACCAAAACAAAGCCAAACATATCCCATCACATCATCATCCCAACCTTTTGCTTTCCGTTCTCTTCGTTCACGTATCGAAATAAATATCTGCGGAATAATAG
>JAKFDY010000238.1:0-4663 GCA_036675885.1 Lacibacter sp.
CAGGTCGGCCTGGAAGTCGGCACCCGCACCGTGCTGGACGTGCTGCAGAACCAGCGCACGCTGTTCCAGGCGCAGGTGGAGTACGCGCAGGCGCGCTACAACTTCCTGCAGAACCGCCTGCTGCTGGAGCAGGCCGCCGGCACGCTGGACGGCGCCGACGTGCAGGACGTCAACCGCCTGCTCACCGTCGATGCCAATGCGCAGCTGTCGGCCGAATCGGCGACGCCATCCAGCGAACCGCAGGCGCAGTAAGCCCCGCCTCCATCTGTTGCTTCCGCGGCCCGGCCCATGCCGGGCCTTGTGCGTTCCGGCGCCGGTGATTTTGTGCAACACGCTTTTGCTAGGATGGATGAACCTTGCACGAGGACGCACCGATGGCCGACCCGGCGAATGATTTCATCAGGGATTATTTCAACCTCATTGAGTTCATGTGAAGTACGAAAGCCATCAAAAATATTCAGGAAGGGAACTCGTGCTTTTAACGTAGCCGATTGAGCAATCAATGCCATGTCCATTACTTCCTGCGGATTGTTACCAAACAACATGGCAAACCCGGTTGAACGCACAGCCATCACATCACTATGATCACCAAAAATAGAAAGCGCATGCGTAGCCAGGCTACGTGCGGCAATATGAAATACAGTAGGTGTTAATTCACCTGCAATTTTATACATGTTGGGAATCATCAGCAACAAACCCTGCGATGCTGTAAATGTAGATGCCAATGCACCGCCCTGCAATGCACCGTGTATAGCACCTGCAGCACCCGCTTCACTTTGCATTTCCATAATACGGGGAACAGTACCAAAAATATTTTTCATGCCCTTGGCACTCCATTCATCGGCCCACTCGCCCATTGTTGAAGAAGGAGTAATAGGATAAATGGCACATACTTCGTTGCATTTATAAGCGATGTAAGCAGCGGCTTCGTTGCCGTCCATTACTTCGTACAATGCCTTTTCCTTTTCTAGCGGGTTTGCTGTTACTGCAAGGTTGGTTGTTGCTTCCATGTTCTATTGATTTGAAGAAACGAAATTACCCGACCATGCATGGGTAGTGAATGACGCTTATCAGTAGAAAACCTAATTGCGGTGAGGAAAACAGGAAAGGCATGCCCGCCCGGCCAGCCATTCGGACGGGGGTGTTGGTCAGCAGTTGTATTATATGGCATCGACTGTTGCGTCGCACTCTTCATAGTTCCGGCTTCATGGCGGCAATTTATAGCCCGGCGAATGAGCAAATGATGATCATGGTTGTGCAATTGCCGTTGTTGCGTCGCCTGACCAACAACTTGTGTTGCAGATAAAAAATTATTTGATGAAATAAAAATTTCCTGGTGTGAAGACATGAGCCAGAGCGAAAACCTTGTGCAACTATTTCTATACTGGCAATAG
Organism: Lacibacter sp.; assembly: GCA_036675885.1. Lineage (GTDB taxonomy): Bacteria > Bacteroidota > Bacteroidia > Chitinophagales > Chitinophagaceae > Lacibacter. The sequence continues at coordinate 1,395 of JAKFDY010000238.1, forward strand.
CCAATTACTTTACTATGCAAAGAGTGGTTACAACACTTGCTCGTAATTCGTGCAATTTTAACCAACGGCTGTCAATAAAGTATTTTCAGGAATTCTCCATTCTATTTAATAACTGCTCAGCAAACTCATACTTTGCTTTTGAATTTGCAATAGCCATCTTAACAATTTCTTTACCTCTTTCTTTTTTACCCAATAAAAAATTAAGACAAGCAATTTGCAATGCTAGTATGTTATCATTTTTTATATAATAAGATATATCTTCCTGAAACAAAGCCAACAGTTCTTCGCCATTAGTTACAGACTCTAAAAAAGGAATAATATTCTCCTCTAAAGATTCTCTAACAGACTCATTAAACACATTGAATTCTAAAAAATCATCGGAATTCCAATGTTGGTTTATTTCCTTTTTTTTCATACCGCCTTTATAAATACAACCTACAATTCCATCCTTAATATTATGGGGGAAACCATAACATAAATCCATTACACCTTCAAAATATATTCCATTATGAAGTGTTAATGAGAAATCGTTTTTTACAACAGCCCTGATATTAATTTCTATTACATATACAATTCCTGTATCTGTAAATTTAAACCAACCAACTCCGTTTTTTTTATACCCGTTTTTTTTGAGAATTGGGATAATTGTTTTTTTCTTAAGTTCTTTGGCAATATCCATATAATATTTTTACGGCTTAAATAAACAACTGAGTACTTGCAGGTCTTTTTTTCGCATAGATTATAAAGTAGAACAATGAATATAATCGCTAAAACTGAAAATTAGAAATCATTTAAGCTCAAACTTGAGGTCATAATTTGTGACCTTTCACTGCAACGAATAAACGGCCATCTACACTGCCTCAATTGCATCTTACACTGCCTTAATTGCAGTCTGCAACGTAATAATGTACATCTACAGTCAATTATTCGCCCTCTACAGTCGATTAATTGATATCTGCAGACAATTAATCGATAGTTACAGGCAATTAATTGGCATCTACGGTTAATAAATCGATATCTACAGCCAATTAATTGGCATCTACAGCCGATCAATCGACATCTGCAATGCCGGAAGAGTAATAGAAAACGTTTCTGGCAAGTGTTCCGCAGGATCACTTGATGCCGGTTGATCCAGCCCCGATTGTATTGGGGGAGTTAACAATATCGCAGAGAAATTGCGGTCGCAAAATGCGACTTCAAAAAATCAACATCATTTCCCTACGTCCTCCACTTCCTACCCGAAACACACAAACCAAGACAACAATTGATAAATTAGAAATTAATTTACCAGTTCCTCTAAGCATCGTAATATTGCGCTCAATTAACTACGCTTAAATCAAGATACATGTTTCAGGCTATTCAGCATCGTTGCGAAGCATTGGTAAAAAACATTAAAGAAATTCCGGCAGAACGGAAACAACTGCTGGAAAAAATTGCAGACTATATTATTAACAAACGGGATGCAAACGAGGCCATCAATCTTGTGTATGTGTGTACGCATAACTCCCGTCGCAGTCATTTAGGCCAGGTGTGGGCAGCAGTAGCAGCAACATATTATAACATTGACAATGTGCATACATTTTCCGGCGGCACAGAAGCAACAGCTTTCAATCCAAATGCAATCAAAGCAATTACATCAGCAGGTTTTACAGTAAAGAAAACAGATGAAACAAATAACCCTGTGTATGAAGTGTACTTTGCTGAAGATAAATTCACCACTTGTTTCTCCAAAGTGTATAACCACGAAGCAAATCCTTCAAAAAATTTTGCAGCCATCATGACCTGCTCTGAAGCAGAAGATAATTGTCCGTTCATTCCCGGTTGCAATCTTCGTATTGGCACAACCTACAACGACCCGAAAGCATTTGACAATACGATTTTGCAGGATGAAAAATATACCGAACGCAGCAACCAGATAGCAATGGAATGTTTGTATGTTTTTTCAAAAGTGAAGTAACTGCTATTGTTACTTCATTCTTATTTATTACGCAGGAATCATTACGATTGTATCAACTGAAATACAAATGCAGCAATCACCGCACCGGTAATTGGTCCAATAACCGGTATCCAGCTATAACCCCAGTTACTGTTTCGTTTGTTTTTAATGGGCAATAAAAAATGCATAATGCGTGGACCAAGATCACGTGAAGGATTAATGGCATAACCGGTTGGTCCACCCAAACTCACACCAATACCTAATACAAGTAATGCAACAGGCAATGCATCCAATGCACCTAAACTGTTTTGCGGTGCTGCAATAAACAACACACCAAGCATCAACGCAAACGTGCCGATGGCTTCTGTTATGAAATTATAGAATACGTTGGGAATAGCAGGTGAATTACAGAACACAGCCAGTTTTGCATCTGCATCTTCTGTTGCATCAAAGTGTTGTTTGTAAGTCAGCCACATTAAACCGGAACCCGTCATCGCCCCGAGAAATTGTGCAGCGATATACAACGGAACATTTGTCCATTCAAATTTTCCAATACTCGCCAATGCAATGGTAATAGCAGGATTGAGATGTGCACCACTTATTGTTGCACTGCTGTACACTCCCACAAACACAGCAACCGCCCAGCCAAATGCAATCACAATCAATCCGCTGTTGTTCCCTTTTGTTTTTGTTAACAGCACATTGGCAACAACACTGTTACCTAATAAAAGCAATAACATAGAACCGATGTATTCAGCAACAAAAGGAGTCATATGGCAATTTCAGATTTTAGATTTACGATTTCAGGTTTATTCCGCTCTGTAAATGTTACTGTGTAATCCGTCAGATGAGAGCGTCAGACGGGATTCAGGTCTTCTTTTTATATTTTCGTTTTGTCCCACGCTTATGATGATATACTGAAGCAATCACCACAAGTTTCTTTTCTTCATCCACAAAATAGATTATGTAAAATGGAAATTCTCTTAGTGATATCTCATAAAAATTCCTGTAATTATTTCGATATCGGTGAGGATCAGTACAAATGAGTTCAATACGAATTTTTACTTCTTTTACAAAATCTGAAATAGAAAGAACAGGCTTAAATCCAACAAACAAATGAGCATGATCGGGCATGCAATGTACTGCAATCATTTTCGCTTTCCGGTTCTGCACAACTCCGGTAATGTATTTATGTAATTCTTCTTTGTGTTCTCTTGGAATAAGACTTTGACGATGTTTTACTGCAAACACGAATTGCAGATAGATTTGGGAATAGGTATTTGGCATATCAATGTTTTTCAAATCAGGTGGCTCCTACGGAGCCGTTATCATT
>JAKFDY010000239.1:0-12803 GCA_036675885.1 Lacibacter sp.
TATTACCCAAACCACCACACACATTGTAACTACCACCCACACCCAATTAATTTAATAACCAAAACTACCACCACAATGAAAAAGGCTCTCATTGCTTTATGCCTATGCATTTTTTCACTCACTGCAACCTTTGCACAAACAGCACTTTTCGAAATCAAATGGATCTCTTCAAATGTCCCCTACACAGCACTTGTAGTGTTGGATGGAAAGGAAAACAGTTATGCAAGGGTTTTGTATAATGCTGGCGGAACAAGAACAGTAATTGAGGAAAAACTTACTTTCAACACACAATCTCTCATTAACGGAGAAACACTGGTATCATTAGACGGCAACAGCGTTAAAGCAATTTTTGGAAGTGCTGAAAGTTACAACCCTGACAAATTCAGTTTTCAACAAAACGAACAGGGTGAAATTGACAATTTTAAAGTTGGTGATGCCACAACACCACTAACCAAAGTAAGCAGCTTTAAAAAACTGGATGCAATAGAACGTAACAATCTCAAACAGTATTACAATGAACTAGATGCAGAATACACACGCATGTTTAAATTGTACGGCACTAACGGATCATCCAATGCATCAACTAACAGAGATGCGAACGCAGACAAGCAAACGCAAAATGAAACTACTACCACCAACAATAACAACAACAACAATAACAATAACACCAATACCACAACAACCAGCAACACAATCATGTTTCAAAACAATACCGGCAAAAAGATATTTATTGCCATTTGCGTGTTCGATAGAGCAAACGGATGGACAAGTTTTGGATGGTACAAAGTTGAAAAGTATGGTTCATACATTCACGATTTAGGTAGTTACATAGGCACCGCTTACGTACATGCACAGGATGAAAGTTTAATTCCTGGCACATGGGGTAGCGGATATTCGTTGTGTGTTGATCCTGTAAATTCATTCAGGATTTTCAATGCTGATAAGGTAAACTGTCAGAAGAAAAGACAGTTTTCATCCATGCGAATCAACAGGGGAGTGAACAGATATACTTTTAACCCATAACTCGGCCACAAACTCTGACAGATGACAACAAATAAAGGCCTATCTTGCGCCGGCTCAACGGGTAATTTGTTCGAAGGGGATAGCCTCCCCTTCGCAACAAAAGTCCTCCGCCAAGCGGGGGATTTTCTTTTTATTTCATAGCTTGTAGCTTGCGGCTTTTAGCAGGCAGCTTTTTTTCATGAAAGTTGGATTTGTAAACATATTTGGTAAGCCTAACGCCGGTAAAAGCACTCTGATGAATGCATTGCTTGGTGAGAAATTGGCGATTGTTTCATCAAAAGTGCAAACAACAAGGCATCGTATAAAAGGTATTCTTACAACTGCAGATTACCAGTTGGTGTTTTCTGATACGCCGGGCATCATTGATCCAAAATACAAGTTGCAGGAAAAAATGATGGCAAGTGTAAAGAGTGCATTGGAAGATGCGGATGTGGCGCTGTTGCTGGTGGATGTGAAAGACAGCTGGCAGGAAAATGAAGATCTGTTTACATCACTCAGATTAAAAGTTCCTTCAATCGTGGTATTGAACAAGCTCGATCTTGTTGATACAGCTAAACTGGAAGAAGCAAAGGCTTTCTTTGAGGGGAAACCTTACTGCAAAAAAGTAGTAACGATTTCTGCTTTATCGGGAGTTAACAAAAAAACATTCATTAATCATATACTTGAGTTTGTTCCTGAAGGGGAGCCATTCTTTGAAGAAGATCAGCTAACGGACCTCAGCACCCGCTTTTTTGTTGCGGAGCTGGTTCGTGAAAAAATATTTGATCTGTTCTCTGAAGAAATTCCCTACCACACAACGGTGGTTGTAACAGCTTTCGAGCAAAAACAATCACTCATAAAAATTTCAGCCGATATTATTGTGCAGCGTGAAACCCAAAAAGGAATTTTGCTGGGCAGCAAAGGTGAAATGATCAAGAAACTGGGTTCTCTGGCACGTGTTGACATTGAGAAATTTGTTGATTCAAAAGTATTCCTGGAGCTGTTTGTAAAAGTGCGTCCTAAATGGAGAGACAGTGATCTCTTTTTGAAAGAATACGGGTACAATTAATCGTTTTTAATCTGTTGGCGAACGTGCTGAGGCAGGCAATGATTCCATTGCTTTCTGTTTAATTCAGTACTTTTGCCAACTTTATTTGTTTTATTATGGCTGGTTTTACTGTAGCAATTGTGGGCAGGCCCAATGTGGGCAAGAGTACATTCTTCAATCGTTTATTGCAGGAGCGTAAAGCGATTGTAGATGATGTGAGCGGGGTTACCCGTGATCGTCAATATGGAGTGGCTGATTGGAATGGCAAATCGTTCAACCTGATCGATACGGGTGGTTTTGTGCCTGACAGTACAGATGTGTTTGAAACAGAGATCCGCAAGCAGGTGAAAATTGCATTGGATGAAGCAAACGCAGTTGTGTTTATGTGCGATGCTGCAACAGGTATTACTGATCTGGATGAAGCGATGAGCGACGTATTACGCCGTACTACCAAACCTGTTTTCCTGGCAGTAAATAAAGTTGATAATCATGAACGCTTACTGGAAGCAAGTGAATTTTATGCATTGGGTATCGAAAAGATATTTTTTCTCAGCAGTATGACTGGCAGTGGCAGTGGCGAATTGCTTGACGCCATTGCAGAAATTATTCCTGAAGACCAGGCAGAAGTGGAGGTTTCAACCATTCCAAAGTTTGCGATCATTGGTCAGCCCAATGTAGGTAAATCATCTTTACTGAATGCATTGCTGGGTGAAGAGCGCACCATTGTAAGTGATATTGCCGGAACAACAAGAGATACCATTCATACACATTATAATCTCTTCAATAAAGAATTTATATTGATCGATACTGCAGGTATCCGTCGCAAAACAAAAGTGAACGAAGACCTGGAATTTTATTCAGTGATCCGTGCTATCCGTGCATTGGATGAAGCAGATGTTTGTTTACTGGTGCTTGATGCCGAAAAAGGAATTTCACAGCAAGATCTCAATATTTATTCGTTAGCTGTAAAGAAAGGAAAAGGAATTGTTGTACTGGTGAACAAGTGGGATCTTATTAAAAAAGAAACAAACACAGCACGTGATTACGAAAAAGAATTAAAGCAACGCTTGTTGCCTTTTAATGATGTGCCCATCCTGTTTATTTCTGCTTCCGAAAAAACACGCATCATGCAGGCTATTGAAATGGCTTTGCAGGTAGTAGAAAACAGGCAACGCAAAATATCTACATCAGAATTGAATGAGGCTATTCAGAAATCGCTCCAGGCTTATCACCCACCAGTTGTAAGGGGGGTGCCGGTAAGTATTAAATATGTAACACAATTGCCAACACCTGTTCCATCATTCGCCTTTTTCTGTAATCACCCGGACGATGTGAAGCAGCCTTATAAAAATTACCTGGAGAATCAATTACGTAAAACATTTCAATTTACCGGAACGCCTATGCGTTTGTTCTTCCGTAAAAAATAAGAACGATTTTTGCACTGATTCATAAAAAGATAACAACACATGAAAAAACTTTTGATCGTACTTTTTGCAGCAGCCTTCTTAACTGCCTGCAATAACGAAGAACAAAAATCTGACAACGAAAAAACAGAAACATCTTCTGAAGCTGCAGAAGCTTCAGATACCGGCAACCTGGTTGATAAAGCACAGGAAGGATTGAATGAAGCAATTGATACACTTCAAAGTAAGGGCGGCAAACTTGCAGACTCATTAAAGAAGAAAGTAGTTGAGCCGGTTAAAACCGAAGTAAAAAAAGCTGCAGAAAAAGTAAAAGAGAAAGTAGAACAACAATAATCTATTGAATTTTTAAAGGGAGGGGTTGCAATTTGCAACCCCTTTTTTGTTTAAAGAAAGCGATGAAAACTACATTGTTCATCAAAATCAGTTTGGCTCGTATTATAAAATAAAATTAATTTACGTTCAGATTGACTGCTGTGTTAAACAAGAAATCACATAAAAGTATTAAAGATCTCCAACGGCAAATTGCTGTTTATGAAGATGAAACTGCTTACAAAGAGTTGTTTTTCATCCTATTCAATTCTCTTACACGCTTTGCTGCCGGCATTGTTCAATCAAAAGAAATTGCTGAAGAAATTGTATCGGATGTATTTATGGGCATCTGGACCGATCGTGCCAAACTCAACGCAATTGACGATCTGCAGCTTTACATCTTTATAGCTGTAAAAAATAATTCTATCCGCAAGGCAAAGCAATTGCATAAACGCACAACTGTCTCCATTGATGAGATAGATGTGGAAATGGAATCGCTTTATCAAAACCCCGAACAAAGATTGATTTCAGGAGAAAGCGTTAACCGTATTGAAGCAGCCATCAGTCATTTGCCTCAACGGGCACGTCTTATTTTTAAACTGGCCAAGGAAGATAATATGCGTTATAAAGATATTGCTGCCTTACTCAATATCTCTGTAAAAACGGTTGATAACCAACTTGCCATTGCCCTCAAAAAAATTACAACTGCACTCGGTGCCCCCTTCCGCAAAAAAAGTTGAATTGTCTTTAGGGGATTTTCTCTGTTTCGCACTCCTTACTATTACCAATCATGAGCAGAGATAAAATCTGGCATCTGTTTTCCCGCAAACTGGCTAATGAAGCCAGCACAGAAGAATTGCATGAACTGCAACAACTTCTGGAAGATAATTCCGCCCTTTTTCACGAAATGGAAGCCATAGAAGAACTATGGAATTCGGAGGCACAGGAGGATGCTGATTACCTGGAAGCAACCTACCATCTCCATTACGAAAAAATGAAAAAGCTCGGCATCGAGCCTAAACATATTGACGAATCTGATGAAGTAGTAAGCACTTCTTTTTTTACACCGGGAAGAAAGAAAGCTGTTGCAATGTTCAGTTTGTTTGCAATTGCTGTTGTTTCATTCTTCATTATTAAAAAGCCGACAACAGAAACGCCTGCGCTTACAGCCGAGGTAGCGGCAACTCCAAAAGAAGTGGCAACAAAGAATGGAGTAAGCACTAAAATGATATTGCCTGATGGTTCTACCGTTTGGTTAAATGCAGGCAGTAAACTTGATTACACCCGCATTGGCAAATCAGGAAACAGGGAAGTGCAACTTACAGGTGAAGCTTTTTTTGATATTGTAAAAAATCCCAAACGCCCTTTCATTATTCACACATCAAAAATTGATGTGAAGGTGTTGGGAACAAAATTTAATGTAAAGGCTTACCCCGAAGATAAAACGGTTGAAACAAGCCTGGTACAGGGAAGTGTGGAAGTGTTTGTAAAAAATAGACCCGGAGAGAAATTCCTGTTGAAACCGAACCAGAAGTTAGTGCTGTTAAATAATGCTGAGACAGATGTATTGCCAAAGGCCACTTTAAACAGAAGTGCAAAGCTGCCGATCATTGCAATTGATCATTTAACGTACCGGAATAATGATACGATGGCGGTAGAAACATCGTGGATGCAAAACAAGTTGGTTTTTGAGAACGAAGCATTTGCTGAAGTTGCACGGAAAATGGAGCGATGGTATGATGTGCGGATCCAATTCAGAAACAAAACACTTGAAGATGAATTGTTGAATGGAGATTTTCGTAAAGAAACATTGAAACAGGCACTTGAAGCCTTGCGGATCACAACTGATTTTCGATATAAGATTGAAGATAAAACTGTCCTTATTTATTAACAACCCCCAAACTGCAACTGATTATGACCCAACATCAAAACTCTTCATAATAAGCGGCAAAAAAAACGGGAAATGCGCCAACATTCCCCGTATCAGTAGTACAATTTTCTTTCATCTGGAAACCGCTTGCTATGCAAAAAGAAACGGTTTCCTCTATTTATACTACCAAAGCTTAAAAGTATGAAAAAAAGGACTTCGATTGCTAAGGCCCTATATGCCTTCAAAAAGCCGCTATTGATTATGAAACTAACGATTATGCTTGTTGTGTTGTGTACGTTTCATGCCTCGGCAGGCCTCACTGCACAAACAATAACACTCAAAATTCAAAACACGGAAATTTCGCAGGTGCTTAACAGCATCCAAAAACAGGGAGATTTCAGATTTCTCTACAATTCCAAACTAAAAGATTTAAAGCAGAAAGTATCTGTTGAGTTCGAAAATCTCAGCATCAGGGAGGTGATGGAGCGCCTGTTTGCAGGCACATCTTTAACATATGTTCAGCTGGATAATAACCTTGTTGCTATCCGCTCATCAAACCCCGATGAAAAAGATATTCGTGTTACAGGTAAAGTAACCAGTGAAGCGGGTGAGGCGATCTCTGCTGCATCAGTTGTTGTGAAAGGAACCAACATCGGTACTGTTACAGATGGGGATGGTAATTTTGCAATTACTGTTCCTGAAAATGCAGTGTTGGTTATTTCTGCAGTAGGTTATCTCACAACAGAAGTATCTGTTGCAGGAAAGCAACAGCTGTCAATTAAACTGGTACAATCAACACAAAAAATGGATGAGGTTGTGGTGATTGGTTATGGTACAGCCAGCAGAAGAGATCTTACCGGTTCTATTGCCAAAGTAAAAGGTGAAGAAATTGCTTCGCAACCAAATACAAACCCGCTTGCATCACTGCAATCGAAAGTAGCAGGTTTAAACATTGTAAATACTGCCATTCCCGGTTCAGCACCTGATGTAAGGATCAGGGGAACAATCAGCGTTGGTACAATTCGCCCTGTATATATTATCGATGGTATTTTCAGTGACAACATGGATTTTGTTAATCCAAGTGAAATTGAAAGTATTGAAGTGTTGAAAGATCCTTCTTCACTTGCCATCTTTGGTATTAAAGGTGCGGCAGGTGCAATTCTTGTAACAACAAAGCGTGCAAAAGTTGGACAAACAAATATCAACTTCAATACAACGTTTGGCGTTAAAAACCTGGTTGATAAAATTCAACTGGCGAATGCCGATGAGTTCAGATCATTGTTAACATTCGAAGCGAATAACCGTGTGGCAGATGATCCAACCTCCAATTCATTGTTGAGTTTCGTTAATAATGTTGGTGGTCCGGGTATGTCAGCATTTCCTGGTAATACTGATTGGATCGACGCAGTAACACGTACAGCAACATTCAGCACAACAAATCTCAGCATTGATGGAAGTACAGATAAGAACAGGTTTCATTTTGGTTTAGGTTATGCATACGATGAAGGTTTGGTGAAGCACGTGAAGTACGAACGTTTAACCATGAACATCAACGATGAATTTAAAATAAACAGAAAATGGAAGATCGGTTTTGGTATTATTGGTTCTAAAGAAAATCTGCCTTATAACAGTGGTGCTTTAGAAAATGCAAGAAGATCGTTGCCGATCGTTCCAACTGCAACCAAACAATTCTATACAAAGAACCCTTACGGCATTGACTCAGGTAATTATAATATCTATTCTAACACGCCTATCATTCAAAACTCAGAAACCAATCCATTGGCAACATTGGAATACAACTGGAACAAACGGATCGATGGCCGTTACCGCTTTGTAGGCAATACATTTGTTGATATCAACATTACCAAAGATTTGAACTTCAGAAGCACCTGGTATGCGGATATGAGTTTCCGTAACAACAGGGAATATACTCCTTTGTATTACCTGTACGATCCAACTGGTACTGGTAACAATCAGTTGTTTTTGAAAAACAGTCTTACTGCTGTTCGCCAGGATAATATCAATACCAAAGCTTTCCAACAGGATTATATTGCTACCTACAAGAAAAAAGTAGGTGATCATTCAATTACTGCAACTGGTGGCTTTACTACCTATTATAACAGTTATGAGCAGATGAGTGGAACATTAAGCCAAAGAACAGAAGGTGTAAATATTATTCCTGATGAAAAACGTTTCTGGTATATAAATACCGGTTTTGGTGATGTTAAAAGCATTATTCCAACAACACAAAATGAATACACAACAATATCAGGCTTGGCAAGAGTTCTTTATAACTACAAAAATAAATATTACCTGAACGGAAGTTTCCGTAGAGATGGTGCGAGCCAGATCAACAGAGAGTATTCAAAGAAATTCCAAAATTTCTGGGCAGTTGGTGCCGCTTGGGAAATTTCGAAAGAAAGTTTCATGGATAACCAAAACATCTTCGACTTCCTGAAGGTAAAAGCATCAACTGGTTTGCTGGGTAATTTTACCGCACAAGGAAAAGCATATCCTGCATACCCGACTGTTTCGGCAAACTCATCAGCTGTATTTGGAGAAAATCTGGTTCCTGTTTATGTACCTGATTATCTTTTCGATCCAAATTTGAAATGGGAAACAGTAAGCTCATCAGAAGTTGGTGTTGAAGCAGACATGTTAAACAGGCGCCTGCATTTTGAAGCTGCTTATTATTACAAGAAAACAAATGACCTTATCGTTCTTCTTGACCCATCAGGTATTTTAGAGACACTTACCAATAATGGATCAATTGAAAATAAAGGTTTCGAGTTTGTTGCAGGATGGACACAGCAACTCACAAAAGATATGAGTTTTTCTATTGGCGGGAACCTTACAACTTATGCAAACAAAGTGTTGCATCTTGAAATACCAAGTAGACAGAATATTTCATCAAGTGAGCAAACACCTAACCAAGCTGAAACAGGTTTCCCTATCGGTTATTTCTACGGTCTCGTTGCAGATGGTATTTATCAATCATATGCCGACATTCTTGCATCACCTGTGAATACAATCAATGGTGGTGGTGTTAAACCCGGTGATCTAAAGTATAGAGATCTCAATAAAGATGGTATCGTCAATGATCAAGACAGAACAATGATCGGTAACCCAACTCCTGATTTCACTTATGCCATCAATGGAACATTCCGTTACAAATCATTTGATCTGAATGTAGATTTTGGAGGAAGTTATGGTGCTGAAATTTACAGAGTGTGGGGCACTTCAGAACAAAAGAATTCTGTTTACAACTATCCGAAATATTATACTGAAGCATGGACTGCTGCCGGCACTTCCAATTGGGTTCCGATTGTAAACCAGAATCACCTTGTAAACAGGGCGCCTTCTACTTACGGTATTGAAGATGGTAGTTATTTCAGGGTAAGGAATCTTGGTCTTGGATATACTTTCGGCAAATTCCCAAAAGTAACAGGTCTTAAAAATCTGAAGTTAACCTTCAATGTACAAAACCTGAAGACATGGAAACGCAACATTGGTTACTCACCTGAATTTGCCGGCGATGCGTTATCCTTTGGAATGGACTTTGGCGGAGCAGGAAGTGCATTACCACGTGTTATCACATTTGGACTCAATGCAAATTTTTAATTTAAACTGAATTAAACTTTTGAACATGATCAAGATAAAAAAAATAGTAATTGCTGCAATGCTTGCGTTGCCTGCTGTTACACTTGTTACCGGTTGTAAAAAATTTCTCGACAGGAAGCCTTTATCTGCTTCTGTTGATGATATAAAGGTTGGTGCGCTTGAAGGAAGAGCTTTGGGGTTATATGGTGCTATCCGTAACTCAGCTGTACAACCTTATTGTGGAGATGGCTTTCAAAACATTCCATGGGTGGCCATGAACGGGTTCCGTTCAGATGATGCAGAGATTGTAGCTGATCCGGGAGCTTCTGCCTGGCACCAGACGTATGATAATTTCCAGTACACAAAAGATGATTGGGGAGCTGGTTTGTATTGGGATAAACACTACGTTTTCATTGGTCTTTGCAACGATGCATTGGATGTAGCAGAGAAAGGTGGCTATAATGACCCTGCTTCAATAATCAATATTGCTGAAGCAAGATTTTTCAGAGCATACGCTTATTTTGATCTCGTACGAACTTTTGGCGATGTGCCAAAAATTGATTTCAAGATCAATACCCCAACTGATGGTAATGTGCAAAAATCGCCATCTGCACAGATCTATGCGTTGATTGATGCTGATCTTACGTATGCTGCACAACATCTGCCTTCAGAATGGGAAATCAAGTTTAAAGGGCGTCTTACAACATATGCTGCAAAAACATTGCATGCAAAAGCATTGCTTTACAGGCAACAATGGCCACAGGCATTAGCTCTTTGTAAAGATGTGATCGCTTCAACTAAATATGAGTTATTTACTCCTTACTGGAAAATATGGAAGAAAGAAGGGGAGCTGAATGTTGAATCGATCTTTGAAATACAGGCATCAAAAACTGCTGGTGATGGCAATACATACTGGAGTCGTCTTGGACAATGCCAGGGTGTACGTGGTTCAGGAACATGGGATCTTGGATGGGGTTGGAACACGCCGTCTGCAAGTCTTGTAAGTGCATACGAAAGTGGCGATGTACGTAAAGATGCTACCATTCTTTTCTCAAATCAATCAGACGGTGGTGTTAACACCGGTGGATATGGATTAACTGTTCCCAATCTTACCAATGCATTGTACTGGAATAAAAAAGTATATAACCAATATACCGATTACCAGGCTGCAGGTTTGGGTACGCCTAATAATGAAGCGCAGAACACCTGGATTAACCATAGAGTGTTGCGTTATTCAGATGTATTGTTGATGGCTGCAGAAGCTGCCAATGAAATTGGCGGTGCTGCTAACCAAAACGATGCGAAGACATGGGTGAATATGGTTCGTACAAGAGCTGGATTGCCAGATATTAGTTTTGTAGACCAGGCACAAATGCGTGCAGCTGTTAAGAAAGAAAGAAGATTCGAATTTGCAATGGAGTTTGAACGCTTCTTTGATCTGGTACGTTGGGGCGATGCAGCTACTGTATTAAGTGGTAACGGCTATCAGAATAAACATCGTTACTACCCAATCCCAACATCTGCATTAAATGCAAACCCGAATCTTACACAAAATCCTGAATGGCCATAAACCCAGTTTATTCATATTTATAAACACGACAATTATGAAAAATGGTATCAAAATAATATTTGCATCGGCTGTATTGATGCTGGCTCTTTTTGGTTGCCAGAAAATGAATAAGCCGCCGTTGGGAGATTATCCGCAGGATAGTAACCCGCCTGATGGTCCTTTGAAATTCTATACGGCGTTTGATGGCTCAACCACTAATCCACTAATGAATGCGGTGGATAGTATTAAAGCAAATTTCCCTTCTGATAATCCACTTGCTTCTGTTGCAGGAGTTAGAGGAAAAGGAATACAAGGTGCTTCAAAGAAGTTTATCAAATACCCATCATTTAATTCATGGGTTGGGGCCAGCAGCAGTTTTTCTATTTCAGTTTGGTTCAAAAAAAATGGACAAACACAAAATAATGTAGGAGGTAACGGCCCTGAGTACATTTTTTCTTTGAGAGGTTCTGATGGAGGTTATCATTGGAGTAATGCGGTGATGTTTTTATTCCTTGAAGGAAATAACACGTCTTGTGCAATAAAAACAATGGTAGTAAGTCCATCCAATCCATCTAATCCAAACAGTTCTGCAACTGATAAGTGGTTTGAATGGGCAGGTGGCGAAGCAATTCCGGGTTTGCTGAACGATCAATGGCGCCATATGGTATTGGTGTATGATGCAAATACAAGTGGAATGACGCTTTATATTGATGGTGCTGCAAATCCTAATATTAAAACATGGACTGGACACGGACCTATTCGTATTGCAGGATCAAAAGTTGGTGAATACAGAGTAGGAAGAGGACCAAGAAATGACAGTGATGGTGATGGTGAATCCGGATGGTTACAAAGTTCTTTCAAAGGACAAATGGATCAGTTCAGATTGTACAGCAAGGCCCTTACAGCAGCTGAAGTGCAAACCCTGTTCACCGGTAAAATGTAATACGTTTCTTAGCAGTTGGTATTGATAAAAAAGGGCTGAACAAGTTTTGTTTCAGCCCTTTTATTCTTGATTCGTTATAATTTTTCTTTTCTTATGGTTCATCAGAAACCTTTTTCTTTTGCCTTGATGGCAGCAGGGTTCTTCGTTATTGCATTTAGTTCTTGTAAAGAGGAAAAAGAGAATCCTGTATTTGTAAGCCTTCCATCATCGCAAACAAATATTCAGTTTGTAAATGAAGTGAAAGACAAAGAGATGTTCAATATCCTGTATTATTTGTATTTCTATAACGGAGGTGGTGTTGCAACAGGTGATCTGAATAATGATGGTTTGCCTGATATTTATTTTACTGCAAATTCTAAAGGCAACAATAAACTGTATTTAAACAAAGGCAATTTTCAGTTTGAAGACATCACCGAAAAAGCTGGCGTAAAAGGAACAGCCGACTGGTGTTCTGGTGTTACCATGGCAGATGTAAATGCTGATGGTTTATTAGATATTTATGTTTCTGCATCAAGTCTTCATCATGGCTTAAAAGGGCAAAACGAACTCTTCATCAATAATGGTAACGGCACGTTCACTGAAAGTGCTGAAAAGTTCGGTTTAAATTTTTCAGGTTTCGGTACACAAGCTGCTTTCTTTGATTACGATCATGATGGTGATCTTGATTGTTACTTACTCAACCATTCACAAAAACCAAACGCTAATATATTCGATACTTCTGCAAGAAGAAAACCGGATATGCTATCAGGCGATCTGCTTTACAGAAATGACATTGCAACTTCCGGTAAGTTTAAAGATGTTTCAGCGGAGGCGGGAATTTACCAAAGTAGTCTTGGTTATGGATTGGGTATTGCTGTTGCAGATTTTAATAATGATGGCTGGGAAGATATTTATGTGGGGAATGATTTTCATGAGAATGATTACTACTATCTCAATAATGGCAACGGAACATTCACTGAAGATGGTGCGGGGCATTTTAAACATTACAGCCGTTTCAGTATGGGTAATGATGCTGCTGATATTAATAACGACGGGCAGCTGGATATTGTTACGGTTGA
>JAKFDY010000240.1:0-10069 GCA_036675885.1 Lacibacter sp.
CTAGAATGCCGAAGGTAATCAGTTGAATACCGCCTAATAGAAACACCATTCCTAAAATCAGCAAAGGCTTTCCCCATATATCATGCCCCATTATCTTGAGGATTAGAAGGTATGCATTGATGATAACTCCTAAGCCTAACGAAACAAACCCCATCGTACCAAAGAGGTGCATAGGCTTTTGTATATATTTTCTGAAGAATACCATCAGGATCAAATCGGACATCACTTTAAAGGTGCGGTTTAGTCCGTACTTAGAGTTTCCATAGCGGCGGGCATGGTGTTTTACGTCTACCTGGGTGATACTTGCCCCCTGAAGTTTGGCAAGAACCGGTATGAAACGGTGCAGTTCGCCATAGATTCCGAGATCTTCAGCAATCTCGCGTTTAAAGATCTTTAGTGTACAGCCGTAATCGCGAATATAGACACCAGTCATTCTGCGAATTAAAGCGTTAGCTATTTTTGACGGAATTTTTCGAAGGAACATTCCTCGGCAAATCTTATCTCGATCTGTCAACTGATTCAGATACCTTATCACTTTCATTGGGGGTTGATAAAGGCATTACCGTTAAAAGAACTTTGTTGAAAGAATTCAGCAACAAAAAATTCCTCGGTGGCAACCGTACTGATAGCAAACAATATGAAATAACTGTACGCAACAACAAAACTGTACCGGTAAATATTATTGTGGAAGATCAGTTCCCCATTTCAACACTCAAAGAAATTGAAGTGGAGGATTTGAAATATGATGGGGCCAAACTAAATGAAGAAACAAAGATCATCACCTGGACATACACCATCGATCCGAAACAATCGAAGAAAATGGAAATGAAGTACAGTGTAAAATACCCGAAAGAAAAGAAATTACAACTTGATTAACCCGTTATAAAAAGATTGACCCACAAAGGCACAAAGACAGAAAGATGCACAAAGGGGAAACACAAAACTGTTTTCTTCGTATTTCTTAGTGCCTTCGTGTCTTTGTGGTTCAAAAACTTCGCTTGCGACCGCATCTTTTTTCTGCATCTTTCATATCTTCACGCACTTCAAAAAAACAGGTTATGCGCAGGATCATCAGTGGTATTCAGCAGGTAGGTATCGGTGTAACAAATGCCGATGAAGCATTTATCTGGTACAATAAACATTTTGGAACCGATGTAGTGGTGTTTAAAGATGCAGCACGTGCTGAGCTGATGAAACGATATACCGGTGGCGAAGGTCATGAGCGTTATGCCATCCTTGCGTTGAATATGCAGGGTGGTGGAGGATTTGAAATTTGGGAATACCGCAGCCGTAAATCGCAGCCGGCTGCATTTGAAGTGCAGTTGGGCGACACAGGTATTTTCGTGATCAAGATCAAATGCAGGAATGTAAAAGCCGCTTATGCTGAGTATCAGAAAGCTGGCTTAAATCTCTTGAGTGCACCGAAAGAAAACCCCGGTGGCATTGAATCATTCTTTTTGAAAGATCCTTACGGAAATATTTTTGAAGTGATGGCTGATGATAATTGGTTTGGTGACACCGGACGATATACAGGTGGTGTATGTGGCGTAACCATTGGCGTTAGTTCTATTGCAAAAGCAATTCCGTTTTATGAAAAAGTGCTGGGCTACGATAAGCAATTGTTTTTAGATGAAGGTCATTACGAAGAGTTCAGCAAGATACCGGGTGGCCAACATCATTTCAAACGTGTGATGTTGGGACATACACGTAAACAGGAAGGTGCCTTCTCGAAATTACTTGGCCCGACTTATGTTGAATTAATTGAAGTTACGGACCGCACACTGAAAAAGATTTTTGAAAATCGTTATTGGGGCGACCAGGGCTATATTCATGTATGCTTCGATATTAATGGTTACGAAGAGCATGAACGCATCTGCAATGAAAATGGGTTCCCGTTTACTGTTGACAGCGCCAACAGTTTCGACATGGGAGAAGCAGCCGGTCACTTTTCATATAACGAAGACCCCGATGGTACATGGATCGAATATGTAGAAACGCATCGTGTACCGATCCTGAAAAAGATCGGTTGGTACTTGAACTTAAAAAACAGGAAGCCGGAAAAGCCGTTACCCAACTGGATGGTGAAGAGTTTAAGCTTCTCAAGAGTGAAAGTTTGATGAAGTAATTGGCTGTTTTTTATTTTACCAGAGAAGAAGCTTTCTTATGCGAAAGCATTTCTCTTAACTCAAGCCAGTCATTTTGTGTACTTACAACTCGTAAGTTTTCAATTGTGCCTACCGTTAATCCTGCTTCTAGTGCATCATTCATGGTGCTGTTGAAAACTGTTTTAGTACCCCATGCTTTATTACTGAAAAAAGGAGGATAAATGGCACGTAAGCCCAGTAAGTAATATTCTCCATCATCAAGCGGACCAATACAAACATCATGTGTTTCCAGTAGTTCAAATGCGTTATTCAAATGATGTGTTGAAAGTTGTGGGCATTCACAGCAAATGATCATCACCCTCTCATAACCCAGTTCAAACAAAAAAGAAAATGCATGCTGCATGCGTTCACCCAGATCATTTCCATGCTGCAATTGCTTATAAAACGAATTTGTTTTCCAAAGGTCAAGACGATTTATTTCATCTGTATAAAAAATAAACTTACCTGCGGAAACAGGAATCAGTACATCACGTGTATGCTGCAATAACTCACGATAAATATCAACGGCTCCAGCCTCACCAATCTCCTCTGCTAATCTTGTGTTTACATTTCCCGGTTCGGGATTTTTTACAAATACAATAACTGCTTTCTTTGTCATGTAAGTTTTATAAGTAACAAATTCAATACCAATTGCGTTTTAATCATTGCTGCAATACAAAAAACCGCAAACCATGTGATCATTACTGAATGCCAACATACAATATACTTTAGTTTTTGAAGAGGACTGTTGTATGAACGGTAATACAGTATTTATCAGTTGTTTTTTACAGCACATAAAAATGCCTGGCATCTGTAAATGTGCAGAGCAAATCAAGTTGTGCTTTCTTCTGATTTTAATGGTAAGTTTTGTTCGATGTCAATTATTGGTTCGACAACTTTTAACTGATATATGAAGTTTTCAGGAAAATGATTGTTGGAGAAAATGAAGTATTCAAAATTTGCAGCTTTAATTGAAGCATCAGTTTAACTGCGGATCAATAGGGTAGTTGATCAACTGGCCATATTCTCCGCCCATTGATTTAACGGCTTCTTTCCAGATACTATCTGTTTGGTTATGAAAAACAATATTGCGGCTGGCGTTCACCGTTAGCCAGGTTTTTTCTTTCATTTCATCGTTCAGCTGACCGTTGCCCCAGCCACTGTAGCCAAGGTAAAAACGTATTTTGTTCAAATCAAGTGTTTCGCTTTTCAACATACTAAGTACCATGTCAAAATCACCTCCCCAGAAAATGCCTTTTGTTATTTCCTGTCCGCCGGGTATTTCATCGGGCAGTTGATGTAAGAAATGCAGCGTATCCATTTGCACAGGGCCGCCATAATAAACAGGTACAGTATATCCTTCAAGATCGGTGATCAACTCGTTGAGTGTTTGCTCAAACGTACGATTGATCACTAAGCCAAAACTTCCTGCTTCATCGTGTTCACATAGCAAAACAACGGTCCGCATAAAATTCGGGTCCTTTAAAAATGGATCGGATATGAGTAATATGCCACTTGCCGGTTCAATCATACACTTAATTTACATCGGAATTTTCAATTTTCCATTTTTTTGCACAGGTTCTGTCAAAGCCTCGTTAAAAGAAACAGGTGGTTCGAAATAGGCAATTTCCTGTTACTTTCACAGGTATTTTTGCAGATAGCCCAAAAAGGGCAAATGCACAACCGCAAATAACACAAATGAAGAAAACGTTTCCCCTCATTATTGCTTTGATCACGCTGTCGTTAATGGGGATCATTTATATACAGGTATCGTGGTTGAGGAACCTGGCCTTTTTACGGGAAGAGCAGTTAAAAGAAAAGTTATCCGCAGTTATTCAACAGGTTGGTGAGGAATTGGTGGTGCAGCGTAGTGATGCGTTTAATAATCTTGGCCGCATGCCCGGTATGAAATTTCCTGGTGATGGATATGATATTTATAAACAGTTTTCTGTTACAAACAGGTTTACTGTTTACGAGATCAGGGAAAAATTGCAAAAGGCTTTTATACGTAATAATTTAAAAGATACAGAGTTTGAATTTGCAGTAGCCAGTGATAACGTGTTTGGTCATTATGAATTAAAGTCGCCACGATTTATGGATATGGCTACTGATACAGTACATAATTTAAAAGCATGGTACCCGTTGATGGCAAGTAGTGGAAGTCTACTTGACGGCCTTACGCCCGATGAAGTATTTGTGATTGTGGTGCCCGATGTAAAAAGTTATGTACTCCAATCGCTGGGTTGGATGATCACAGGGTCAATTTTATTTACACTTATTATCATTACTGCATTCTTCCTCACCATTCGTACACTGTTACGTCAAAAGAAATTAGGCGATATGAAGAATGATTTCATCAACAATATGACCCATGAATTAAAAACTCCGCTGGCAACTATTTCTCTTGCAGTTGATGCTTTGAAAAATGAAAAAGTATTGGGCAATCCTGAAAAGCTGGGTTACTTCACGAATATGATCAAGGATGAGAACAAGCGCATGAATAAGCATGTAGAATCAATTCTGCAGGCAGCACAAATGGAACGCCAGGAAGTGCAATTGAATTTGCGTGAGCTGCATGTTCATGATATTATCCGGAATGTATTAACCAACCTCCAATTACAGATTGAAGAAAAACAAGGCAAGGTTGATGTACAGTTAGCAGCAACAAATGATTTAATGGATGCAGATGAAGTGCATCTCACCAATCTCATCAACAATCTTGTTGACAATGCATTGAAATATTCAAAAGAAGATTCGTTTCAGCTGCACATCAGTACGAAAAACATGGGTAAGTTTATTCGTATTACGGTAGAAGATCATGGTATTGGTATGAATAAAGAAACCCTTGCACGTGTATTTGAAAAATTCTATCGTGCTCATACGGGCAACGTACATAATGTAAAAGGCTTTGGTCTTGGCCTCAGCTATGTAAAAACAATGGTAGAGGCACATGGCGGTAAAGTAAAAGCCGATAGTATAGTGGGGAAGGGTAGTACGTTTACAGTTGATCTGCCATTGAAGAAATAAAACACACTTCAAGTACTACAGCTAACACCATGAGTTCAATTTTCAATAATATACCCGACATAATCGAGTATTTTAAAAATGCTACTGGTATAGATTTTTCTGAGTCATTTTTAGTTTGTGCTGATAAACAATTGGTGGAAGACCTGGAAGGCCGTTTAGGAATAAAATATAATCGTAGGATTCAGTTCTCTTCACCTTTCCCAGGAACTTCCAAAATACTTGAGATGGGTGAGGTATCAAAGTTTCATACAACACTTTATGTCAATCATAACTGGAATCCAATAACAGTTGCTGGAAATCAAAATCAGGGATCATTTATGAACCTTGGTCAAACAATGTTGATTGTAATGATATTATTATTTGGTTTGATGAGATTAACCCTGTGTTGATGCAAAAACAATTGTTTCCTGTTATTAAATTGCCTTTTAAAACAAACAAACTAAGTTTTGAATTAGTTGTAACAAGTTTAAATATTAATACAGTTATTACTCTAACCCTTAATGAAAATAATCTCAGTAACAATTCGCTTAGTACTTCTATCTCTGAGTTTGTAAACAAGTATAATATCCAATCAGAACGTGCAGATATTTTTCGGGGAGTGATTCATAATATGTGTATTGAAAACCAACCGGATTCTTTGGTACTGAATATGGATATGGGTAGCGTAGGCTTTCATTTTTTGAAGGAGTTTTTAAGTTTCCTTTCAAAAACAAATCTCCTTAAAAGAGTCGAAATCTCTTGAAGTTTGATCATCTCTTCGCAACCGGTATCACCAATTTCAATCCACTCCATTGTTCAGTAACAGCGCACACTTTCACATCAACAAGATCATGTGTTAAAGCAAACTGCCGTATCCAGTCTTCAGTAACATCTGTTGGTATACCTGCACTCTTTTTATACCAGCTCACCCATAGGCTAACGTTGCCGCTCAGGCGCTTTTCAATTTTGCTGAATAATTGATGAAATTCTTTTTGCGATGTGGCAAACAAATGAATAAAGCCCGGCCGTTCTTTCGGCTTGCATAACTGTACCGAGTAATCGGCGGAGATCAACTTCCAGTAAGCATCAATTCCACCCGGTGGGTTTAGTATGAGCAGCTTCAGCTCATCTGTAATTCCAAGTTTCTTCAGAAGTGGAGTGCCGGAGTAACCAGTCATGGCATTTTGTTTAATTCACAATGAATCGTCGGTTTTCCACAGGCTATTCACGCTAATCCACATCGCTTTGCACAAAAATCAGAGTTTAATGGCCTCAAGTCCTTTGCCAGTAAGGTTCAGGGAGTTGTGGAAAAAATAAAACTTCCCAGTTTTGGTTCAAAAGTGGGAAAAAGTGTTATTTTGTGTGTAATTGTGTAATAATTCGATTAAAATCGCTTAAATGATTGGTTTTCTGGGAGAATATGAGGTTACGCTCGACGCAAAAGGTCGATTCCTGCTCCCGGCTGGCTTTAAAAAGCAAGTGCCGGAAGACTGGAACAACCAGTTTGTGATCAGTCGTGGCCTGGATTCATGCCTCACTTTGTACCACAGCAAACACTGGGAACCCATTTTCGCCCACATCAGTTCTTTAAACGATTTTGATCCGAAGGTAAGGCAATTTCAACGCTACTTTTTGAACGGAGCAACCACCATCGAGCTTGATTCAGCAGGTCGTTTACTGGTGCCCGCTCAACTGAAAGAATTTGCAGGGCTTGATAAAGATGTGGTGTTGTTTGCCAAAGGAAACAAGATAGAAATATGGGATAGTAATAAGTACAAACAGTTCTTTGAAGCCCTTTCAGCCAACGATTTCAGCAACCTGGCGAATGAGGTGATGGTGAAACCTCCGGTGTTGTAAGAGATGGCGAAACAAAAAAAAATACAAGCTGCAGATCCGCAAAAGGTCGATCAGCAACAGGATGTTTATCACATTCCTGTAATGTTGATGGAAGCCGTAGATGCGTTGAACATAGATCCTGATGGCGTTTATGTTGATTGCACATTTGGCGGCGGCGGTCATAGCAGGGAGATTTTGAAACGCTTGGGTAAAGACGGGAAATTGGTCGCTTTCGATCAGGACCCCGATGCCAAACGTAACCTCCCCGATGATGAGCGTATTGTTTTTGTTCCGCACAACTTTAAACATCTTACCCGCTTTTTAAAACTTAACGGTTTTGCAAAAGTGGATGGTGTTTTAGCCGATCTCGGAGTTTCGAGTCACCAGTTTGATGAAGGTACAAGAGGCTTTTCAACAAGGTTCGATGGTCCGCTCGATATGCGGATGGATCCATCGCAACCGGTTACAGCTTCTGCCATTCTTCAAACCTATTCGCAACAGCAGCTGCATAAATTGTTTGAACAGTACGGTGAGGTAACCAATGCAAAAACGCTTGCAGCAACAATCGTTCAGCAACGCAACACCAATCCGCTTCAAACCATTGAGCAGTTAAAACAGGCTTTGCAGCCGGTGGTAAAGGGTAATCCCAATAAATATTTCGCCCAGGTGTTCCAGGCATTGCGTATTGAAGTGAACGATGAATTAGGTGTGTTGAAAGAATTGTTAGAGCAATTGCCCGGTATCCTGAAACCCAAAGCCCGGGTGGCTATCATTTCCTTTCATTCGCTGGAAGACAGATTGGTGAAAAACTTTTTTAAAAAAGGAAGTTTTGAAGAGGAGGCGTATAACCCATTTGAAAGAGAAACAAAAGAACAGGTATTTAAGATCATTTCGAAGAAACCAATAGAACCATCGGCTGAAGAGCAGAAACTGAATTCAAGATCCAGAAGTGCACGGTTACGAATAGCCGAAAAACTTTAACCCTTGTAAAAACTGAAGCAACAAACAAACTGAACACAGGAAATTACAAACAAACCAATGGCAGTAAAAGAGCCGAAGATCGATTTTAAAAAGTGGTTGAATTACCAGTGGATCGTGAAGAACGTTCCATACTTTCTCTTTCTCTCCCTGCTGGCGATCATTTACATCGCCAATGGTCATTACGCCGATAACACCATCCGCAACATCAATAAAACCACCAGGCAATTAAAAGAACAGGAGTATGAGTACAAAACACTCAATGGAAAACTCATGTTCCAGAACAGGTTGAGTGAAGTGGCAAAAGCAGTTGAGCCAATTGGTTTAAAAGAAAATATTCAGCAACCCATCAAATTAACTGACAGCACAAAACTGAAAGACAATTAATGGAAGTAAAAAAAGACATATTGTGGCGTGTTTACCTTGGCTTTCTCGGCTTGGGTGTATTTGGCTTCCTCATTTTAGGGAAGGCCTTTTACACACAACGCATTGAAGGAAGTTACTGGAAGAGCATGGGCGATAGTCTGCATACAAAGATTCTTGATCTTGATGCCGAGCGTGGTACTATTTACAGTGAAGATGGAAGTATGCTCAGCACATCGCTGCCACAATTTGATATCTATATTGATTTTGCCGCTGATGGGTTACGTGCAAAGAGCGGAAAGAATTTCAAAGAGAATATTGATTCATTAAGTATTGCTCTTGCCGGTTTGTTCAACGATAAAACAGCAGCTACTTATAAAAAGGAATTGAAGCAGGCTTATAAAGAGAAAGAGCGTTACTACCTGCTTCATAAAAAAGTATCGTTTGAAGATTACAAGCAACTGCGTGAGTTTCCATTGGTGCGTTTAGGTCGTAACAAAAGTGGTTTCATTGCTGAAGTAAAAACAAAACGTCTCAATCCGTTTGGTGAACTTGGTTTCCGGACTATTGGCTTGTATCGTGAAAATTCAAAACTGGTTGGACTTGAGCGTTCGTTTGATAGTGTGTTGCGTGGTACTACCGGTAAGCGATTGGTGCGTTACGTGGCAGGTGGTGTAATGATGCCCGTTGAGGGTTTTGAAGTGGAACCTGAAAATGGTGATGATGTGTACACAACTATTGATGTAAACATCCAGGATATTGCCGAGCGAGCATTGATGCGTACAATGACTACTAATGAAGCATTGGAAGGAACCTGTATTGTAATGGAAGTGGCAACAGGAAAGATCAAGGCCATTGCTAATCTCGGCCGCACAAAAGAAGGCACTTATTTCGAAACAGATAACTATGCATTGCGAACTGCAGAGCCCGGCTCAACTGTAAAACTTGTAACACTGCTTGCTGCATTGGAAGATAAGCATGTAACCATCAAGGATAATATAACTATACATGGTGGCCGCTGGAATTTAAACGGAAGAACAATTGTAGATGATCATCATGGCCCGGAGGTTACAACCATCAGGACTGCATTTATACAAAGCTCGAATGTGGCTATGAGTAAACTGGCTTACCAGTATTACACAAGTGACCCCAAGAGATATTATAAGCATCTGAAAAATTTACACCTCACTACTAAAACCGGTATTGAGCTGAATGAAGAATTTAAACCATTGGTAAAAAATCCAAACACAGCTAAATACTGGCACCCGCAAACATTAGCATCATGGGGTTTTGGTTATGAGATCATGTTGTCGCCTTTACAATTATTGATGGTGTATAACGCTGTGGCAAATAATGGTAAAATGATGAAGCCTTATCTGCTCAACGAGATCAGGAGCTATGGAACGGTGATCAGGAAAAATGAACCGGTTGTTTTGAATGAAGCTGTTGCAAGTGAATCAACCATTAAACAATTACAGGAATGTTTAGCTGCTGTTTGTACAGAAGGTACAGCAAAAAAGCAATTTGAAACTGCTCCATACAAAGCAGCAGGTAAAACAGGTACAGCAAAAGTGAATGATGGAAAGTATAAATATCGTGATGGTGTGTATCAATCAGCATTCGCAGGCTATTTTCCGGCAGAAGCACCGAAGTATTCCATTATCGTAGTGGTAAAGAACAAACCACATGCAGCTAACTACTATGGAGGATCTGTGGCAGCTCCCGTATTCAGAGAAATTGCT
>JAKFDY010000241.1:0-2505 GCA_036675885.1 Lacibacter sp.
AAATGAAGAGCTGGTATCGCAGGTGCTGACTCAGAACCGGGATAAAGTCTTTATTGCCACTAAATTCGGTTTTCGTTTTAAAGACAGTGCACCAGGACATAGCGGCCTGCCAGGCACTTATGTTGACGGATCGCCGGCATATATAAAAACGGCTGTAGAAAAGAGCTTGAAGCGATTAAAAAGTGATACGATTGATTTGTATTACGCTCACCGCGTAGATAAAAATATTCCTATAGAAGAAACGGTTGGCGCAATGGCCGAACTGGTAAAAGAAGGTAAAGTACGTTACCTCGGGCTTAGCGAGGCCTCTGCAAAATCTATACGGAAAGCACATGCCGTTCACCCTATTGCTGCATTGCAGAGCGAGTATTCATTACTGAGCAGGGATATAGAGGGCGAAATATTAGATACTGTACATGAACTGGGCATTTCATTAATTCCTTATTCACCACTGGCAAGAGGAATAATTACTGCTACGGTAAATGATCCTGCACAATTAGCCGCCGATGATTTTCGCCGCACATTACCCCGTTTTGATGAGGAACACTTACAAAACAATATTAAACTGGTGAATGAATTTGCAGCGTTGGCTAAGAACAAAAACGCAACACCTGCTCAACTTGCCCTGGCATGGGTACTGGCTCAGGGTGATGATATTATTCCCATACCCGGCACCAAGAAAAGAAAATACTTAGAAGAAAATGCCGGCGCCGTGGATGTTCATCTATCGGAAAATGATTTGAAAAAGATCAATGATTTAGTAGCGCGCTACCCCAATGTTGGCAACAGGTACAGCGAAGGCGCTATGAAACTGGTGAATCAGTAAGTGAGTAGTGAGGTGTGAATAGTGAGTGGCTACTGCATTCACCTTACCACTGTTTACTGACTACCTGCCATCGTTCTTCTCTGCGAGATCAGCCAGCACCTGCATCATTGCAGCCCCGGCTTTTTTGCCTGGCGACATGCTGGTAAGATAAGGAGCAGCATGCAGCTTTGTGCCCGGATCAAAAAAATCGGGTTTCAGAATATAGCCTAATTCGTCCTGCCCCAGTCCCAGAACAAATTTTGGTCCTTTATTCTTCATTAATTTTTTGGTTGCAAAAGAATATAACGGAGAGGTTTCTCCCGGATGCGTGGCAAATACTGCGCTGCCAATACTAAACCACGCCACTTCTGTTGGAGTGCCTTCGCTAATATCTCTCCGGATAATTCCGGTATCGGCCATTTGCTTCAACGCTTTATTGTTTACAGGCATTTCAAATCGGCTGGAAGAAAATGATACCTCGTTCCCTTCAAGCATTTTTGATCGTTTCAATGCACTGCTAACCACTGCGGCAAGCGCTTTTCCTTTTTGCTCTGCTTCTTCAAATGTACGGGCTACTTTTTCAGGCTGCACCCATCCTCCTATCGCTCCCTGCATATACAGGTTTATCATCTTCTTTATCTTCTCCTGTATCAAGTGCAATGGCAAACACCGGCCCACATTGAAAATGAAAATAATATCCCTGCGGGTAAGAGAAATAATCTTTCAGCTGATGAGCAAATGGTCCACGCACTTCATGATTACCTCTTACAAACAACAATGGCTTCTGTATAGCGAACCCATTTGTGCAAGGCGTAATAAGATGATTGATGATCTGTGCTTCGCCGGTTTGATAATTGAACATGTCTCCATTGAGAAAAACAAGATCGTAAGGATCATTGCCATTGAGTTTCAACAAATGCGGAAATGAAGATGGTGTATCATGCAGATCATTTAACACCAGCAGATTCACTTCATCTGCATCTTCAGTAATTGTTTTGAATGTGTATGTTTTGCTATAGATCGTTTCACCAAACACAGCAATATCTTCATCCCAACGCCTGATCTCTTTGGAAGCAACACGGTATTGATACGTTTTTCCCGGAACAAGATTCTCCAGGATAATTTCATGCACACGGTTATTTGAATTAACCAACCCGTCAGTAACAGCATGAACTTTTTTATCAAGTGTAGCAGCTTCACCATACTCCACCCAACTGTAACAGTTGCGATTGGTGATCCAGCGGATATACATTTGCTTATTATCCAGCGTGTGTAAGTATGGCTGCGTAAGAAATTCATGTTGAATAACTGGTGGAGGAACAACTATTGCTTTATCATCGGTATTACAACCCCTGATGTAGATATAACCCGCAGCACCAACGCCTGCAATTTTTGCAGCATTGGTTAAAAATTTACGGCGGTTAAAGGATGGTTTTTGGTTTTCCATTTTTAGGATGGTCTTTATCATTTGCAGCGATCAGTAAATAAATCTGCTACAGCCCAATATTACAACCAACAAGGTAATTATACAAATCGGGTTTAACTGTTGGCTTTATAATACTCACAAACCACATTCATCAAACATTTATCACAATTAGGTTTTGGCCGGCAGATCTCTCTTCCTAAAAACGACATGGCCATACCTGCATCCCAATCTTTCTGCGGCAACACTTCCATGATCTGTTTTTCTATTTTCTTTG
>JAKFDY010000242.1:0-18459 GCA_036675885.1 Lacibacter sp.
TGCCACAGCCGCCGGCCACGAATGCAGGACAAGACAAGCAGCCAAGGCAGCAAAAGGAGAAGAAGCAGCTTTATATTTAACCGGCTTCTTTATTATTCTGTTATGCGGCCCTGGTAAAGCCAGTGTTGATGGAATGATCAAATAAATAGTGCAACCTATCTGTTGCGAAAGAACAATGTTTAACAGCGAAACAACTATACGGGTAAGATATTCAGAAACCGACCAGATGAATGTGGTGTACCATGGTAACTATGCCCAGTATTTTGAAGTGGCAAGGGCTGAAGCGATCCGTGAAATGGGTATTACGTATAAGGAAATGGAAGAGATGGGAATTGTAATGCCCATTGTTGAACTGCACACCAAGTTTTTGCGACCTGCGAAGTATGATGACCTGCTAACGATCAAGACTCAGTTGCGTGAACTGCCAACCGATCACCGGGTTGAGTTTCATCATGAGGTTTATAATGAAGAAGGCAGACTATTAACCATTGGTCGTGTTGTATTGTATTTCTTAGATGCAAAAACAATGGCCCGTAGTGTAATGCCTGTTGCGCTAGAAACGCATCTTCTGCCCTTTTTTGCGAAGGCCTGAGACGGCTTGCACTTATGAGCCCTTTCAGTTAACTTTAAAGTATGGAAAATACAGTAAAGGAACCGGCACCAAAATATAATTTCATTTCACCAAAAGAATACCTTGAAATGGAACGTGCCTCTGATGAGAAGCATGAGTATTTTGACGGGCATATTTATTTAATGAGTGGTGCGAGTTTAAGACATGCGAAAATTTCAATTAACATGATAATAGAAATTGGAAGCTTCTTAAAAAATACAGAATGCCAGGTTTTAACTGGAAATATGCGTGTGACTTCTCCATCAAGAGACTCATATATGTACCCTGACAGGTTAATCTATTGCGGCAAAGAAGAGTTGGAAGATGATCAGTTTGACACATTGCTAAATCCATCAGTTATTTTTGAAATCCTCTCTCCCTCTGCAGGTAGCATTGATAAAGGGAGAAAGATGATGTACTATAAAGAAATTCCTACGTTAAAAGAATATTTTATGGTTGATACTGATATCCAGTTAGTGCATTGTGTACGCAAGCAACCTTCCGGTGATTGGCGACTGGAAACAATTTCGGGAGAAGGATCAGTCTTAATGATCGAAACCATTCAACTCAATCTCCCACTCTCAGCCATTTACAAAGGAACAGGCATTTAACTATTATGATGAATCAACAAATCTATGCCTCCATTATTACCATTGGAGATGAATTATTAATAGGACAAACCATTGATACCAACAGTGCCTGGATGGCGCAGGAGTTAAATGAAATTGGCGTATGGGTGAAACGTCGTGTGGCAGTTGGTGATACAAGAGAAGATATCTGGCAGGCATTGGATGAAGAATCTGAATCAGCACAAATCATTTTAATTACAGGCGGACTTGGCCCTACAGCTGATGATATTACCAAGCCATTACTCTGCGATTATTTTGCTGGTAAGATGGTAGTGGATGAAATGGTGCTGGAACATGTAAGAAATATTTTTTTGCGGCTTAACCGTCCCATCATTGAACGAAACATGAAACAGGCCGAAGTACCTGATGTATGTACGGTGCTCATGAACAGGCGTGGTACGGCGCCGGGTATGTTATTCCGTAAGGGCAACTGCATTTACATTTCAATGCCGGGCGTGCCACATGAAATGAAAGGCATTATGCAGGACGAAGTATTACCGTTGTTGCAACGGGAATACAAAATGCCGTTTATCCTTCACCGTACGTTACTTACGGCTGGTGTGGGCGAATCGTTTATTGCAGAAAAGATCAGTGCATGGGAAGAAGTGCTTCCTGCAGCTATTAGACTTGCTTATTTACCCAACTATGGCATGGTTCGTTTGCGCTTAACCGCCACCGGTACAAACAAGGAACAACTGGATGAACAACTTGACCGGCTCTTTGCTGAACTACAGCAGTTGGTAAAAGAATGGTTGATTGTAACAGAAGACATTCCGCTTGAACAGGCATTAGGACAATTGTTGCTGAGCAAAAACAAAAGTATGGCAACAGCCGAAAGTTGCAGTGGTGGTTATATTGCTCATCTTATTACTGCTATTCCGGGTTCATCAGAATATTTTAAAGGAACAGTGGTTGCTTATGCGTATGATGTAAAGGAAGATGTGCTGGGTGTGCAACATTCAACACTTGAAACAAAAGGAGCAGTGAGTGAAGAAACAGTTACTGAAATGCTGAACGGTCTCTTACAAAAAACAACTGCAGATTATGGTATTGCCACAAGCGGTATTATGGGGCCGGGCGGTGGCACAGAAGATAAACCGGTTGGTACTGTGTGGGTGGCTGTTGGTTCAAGAGAGAGGATGATTGCAAAAAGATTACACTTCCGTTTTGACCGGTTAAAAAATATTGAACTGACGGCAACAAATGCTTTGCTGATGCTGTTCCAGTTTATTGAGGGAGAGAAGGATAAATAAGTATCCAATCCTTACCTTTGACGCCTATTAACGATTGTTTGTCCAGGTTGCCGGTTCAGTTGTCAGTAAGATGATGCCTGCAGTGTTGCACAAGTGAGTGACACAACCGGTGGTGAACAGAATTACTGTTGCTGGTCAACAAAAAAATAAAACATCAAATTATTATGGCTTTAGTTGATTTAGTAATGCCTAAGCTCGGTGAAAGTATTATGGAAGCAACCATTTTGCGTTGGCATAAAAAACCGGGCGACAGTATTAAAATGGATGAAACTGTACTTGACATTGCAACCGATAAAGTTGACAGTGAAGTGCCCAGTACTGCTGAGGGTGTGTTGAGTGAAGTATTGTTCAATGAAAATGATGTAGTTCCCATTGGCGCAGTGATTGCACGGATTGCAACAGAAGCAGCCGATCCCGCAAAAAGCGGGACCACCAACCCACAAGCCTCGCTTACGGAAGATGCAACAATAATCTCAACCATTTCAAATAGCAAAGCAAGTGCGGAAGACTCTTCCCTTTGGGGGAAGCCGGATGGGGCCGAAGAAGCAATTCCTTACCAACCTGCAGGCGCTAAAGTAATTGCACCAAGTAATGGTATTCGTTTTTACTCACCTCTTGTGTTGAATATTGCAGCGCAGGAAGGTATTGGCATGGCTGAACTGGAAAAAATTCCGGGTACAGGTAATGATGGTCGTGTAACTAAGAAAGATATACTTCAGTATGTAAGCACAAGAAAAGGTGGAGGGCAAAAGCAAGAAGGCATAAGGAACGAAGATGTATTGGTTGTACCAATGAACAGAGTTGAGCAACCAGCACAACAACCTGCTCCTGCTCCATCAATGGCGCCAACAGTTTACAGTGGTAATGTTGAGATTATTGAAATGGATCGTATGCGTAAGTTGATTGCTGATCATATGGTGAGAAGCAAACAAACCAGTCCGCATGTAACCAGTTTTACTGAAGCTGATGTAACCAATCTTGTGCAATGGCGTGATAAGATGAAGAAAGAATTTGAAAAGCGTGAAGGAACGAAGATCACGTTTACTCCTTTGTTCATTGAAGCAATTGTAAAGTGTATTAAAAAATATCCGCTCATCAACAGTTCAGTTGATGGCGACAGAATTCTTGTAAAGAAAGACATCAACATTGGTATGGCAACAGCTTTACCAAGTGGCAACTTAATTGTACCGGTGATCAAGAATGCAGATCAGTTGAATCTTGTTGGTTTAACAAAACAGGTAAACAATCTTGCAGATTCTGCACGTAACGGAAAACTGAAAGCCGATGATACAACCGGAGGCACATTCACGTTAACCAACGTTGGAACGTTTGGCAGCTTGATGGGTACACCTATTATTAACCAGCCGCAGGTTGCTGTATTAGCTGTTGGTGCCATTAAAAAAAGACCGGTAGTAATTGAAACACCGCATGGCGATAGTATTGCTATCCGTCACATGATGTACTTAAGTATGAGTTACGATCATCGCATTATTGACGGAAGTCTTGGTGCTACATTCTTAACTGCTGTAGCGAATGAGTTGCAGAATTTTAATCCCGACAGAGATTTGTAAATTAATCTTTGAATAAATAAAAAATTCCGGTTCAAATGAACCGGAATTTTTTATGCTTAATATTTTTTACGTTCAAAGCTGTACTTCTTTCCTTTCCGTTTTACAATAAACAGGTTGTCATATTCTGTTTCTTCAAGGTCAGTTAAGAGTGATTGTCCCATCATTTTATTTACCAGGTCATCAACTGTATTTGAATGACCGACGATCAACACATCCCCTTTTTTAATTGCTTTCACACGGTCAATAAATTTATCAACCGTGTCTCTCGGTGAATACAATTGTATTGACACGCCTTCTGCTTCACTTAATGGCTTAGCTGTTGATCGTGTGCGTATATAAGGCGTTGAAAAAATTGCAGCAAATGAATTATCCTGCAACAAAGCTTTCAGGTTTTGCGCCCGTTGCTCTCCTTCTGCACTCAATGGCACATCACTACTCATATTAGCCGCAGCTGCTGCTTTTTCTGCATGACGTACAATGTAATACGTGTTGCGGCTACAGGAGCTGAGAAGAATCAGTAGTAAAACAATCGTTAAAGTTGATGGTAAGTTTCTGCTATGCTGAAAGAACATGAGCTAAGGTTTTAAAATGACGGATGCTTTTTGTAAATTTAAGGAACAAAAACCCAGTAAAACCCGAATGTATGAAGACTTTATCCGAAACCTGGTTTGCCGATGGCTTTATTGATTTTGAGCTGAAGAAATATACTCTGCTCGCCTATCTGCAGGAAGTAAACAAATATTTCAACGAAGCCAAATTATATCCGCAACTTGCTGATGTGATCTTTCATTATAACAATCTTGTTGCCTTCAGAGAGAATAAAAAATATTTACAGGAACAATTCCCGAAAAAACTTACAGGCATACAAATTGAAAAACTACAGTTACTGTATGAACAGATGATTGAAGATGATGAATTGATGCAGGAACTGGAAACCATCATGCATTATTCCATTGCTACGATGAAAACCACAATTTCAAATGGCACTGAGATTTATGAAATGGTGGAGCAAAGTATTTCGATCACACCTATTGGTATTATTCCATTAGACACAACTGAGGGTTATCTTTTTTTACGTAACACCAATGCAAAGCAGACAAAAGTCTATCAATACCGGCTTAGTTTTTTTGAGCGCCACGATGAGCAATACCGAACACTAAAGACAAACTTTGTTGATTCGTGGATAAGCAATATTGTAAACACATACGAAAATATAAAAGGAGAACTCATCCGCATTAAAACCGAATTGCCTAA
Source organism: Lacibacter sp. (assembly GCA_036675885.1). Classification (GTDB taxonomy): domain Bacteria; phylum Bacteroidota; class Bacteroidia; order Chitinophagales; family Chitinophagaceae; genus Lacibacter. The sequence continues at coordinate 5,318 of JAKFDY010000242.1, forward strand.
CCCGGCAGTATACAGCATTGAAACAAATCTCTCTTACCCGGTGGAAGAAACGTTTCTGCCAATTGCTAAACGGAGATTTGTGAAATTCTTGACTGCTGCCTGATGTAATACAACACAAACACAGAGCTGATCAACGGAACGATATACAGGTACACATATGGGATGAGTACAAACCCATAAAAAACAGCCATGTAAATTTTTAAGGCAGCAGCTGCAACAAGCGGGATATATAGTTTTTGTTTTTTGCCAAGCAGCCAATACCATGCTGCCAACAGAAAAACAGTGCTGAGCGTTAGTACCAGGTGAATTGTTTTGTATGTTTCCAGCTTTTGCTCAACTGTACCCGACGAACGATCATAATAATAACCAGCCAACCCGGTACCACGGAATAATTGAAACGGTTTATCGCCGGGTGCCTGCCACGATTGGCCTTTCCATTCACCAATGCCTGCAATGGTATAAGTTTGAACACCACGTAAAAAAATATTGAAGTCTTTGATCAGGAAAGGGATAACATACAATACACACACACCCGTTACAACAACGCCTATCCATTTGAAAACAGAAGACACACCATCTTTTTTTGCAAGCAGCAAAACAAGAAAGGGTAACCATAGTACAAGTGAATAGCGGGATAAAAGACAAAGTAATAATGTAGCTCCTATCATCCACCACTTTCTTTTTTCCAATGAAAAGAGAAAATACGCATAGTAAGAGCCGATCATCAGTTCCACCGTACGCATCAACGAAAGATCAGAAGCAAACAGATAACCCCAGAACAGAAGCTGCAGTAACAAAAATAAAAAAAGATCTGACCTGTCGGCATTGTTGTCTTCTTCCAGTTGTTTCGAAAAAATAAATAACACTAATAACCAGCTGCCAAAAACAAGGTAGCGGTAATCAACCATCATAAACTCAGTGATATGAAATGGGCACCACGTTAATGGCAGATAAGTTGGAAAAAAATCGTAGCCCCACTCACGGATCACTGTGTATGGAAAAACGCCCTGCTGCTGACGTTTTACCAACGTTTCAATTTGAGGAATTATATCCGAATCATTGATGCTTACGGGATACAGATTGAGATAGCGTGCCCAGAAAATAAAATTCAATGCAGCAAAAAACCACCAACCATAATTTCTGAATTGCTGCGACTGCCTGCTTAAACCTTTTGCAGAGTCAGGAGCTTCTGTACTTGTTATAAAAGGATACAATCCGATCAATAAAGAAATTACAAACAGGAAAATACCGTTCATTACCGGCGATAAAACCGTTGATCGTAAAAAAGTAGTAAAGAGAATTTCAAGTGCAACAAGACTAAACAGTATTGTTACCGACGCCTTATAGGAAAGCTTAAGCTTTGGAAACATATTCGGGCAATTGATGAAGAGCAAGATAAAAGAAAAGCCGGTTATTACAACCGGCCTTTTATCATTTAGTTTTATTTCGATTCTATATCAAAGCCCCAATCAATTCCTTTATTTGCTGCAGGCACACCTTCTTTCATCCACTTGGGCATTGGTGCTCCTTTCAGGTAATGATCAAAGAACTGGCTCAGGCGAACTGAAAGATCTTTCCTGTTCCTGCGTTCAACGAGGTTATGATCTTCATCGTTGTATTGCAGGAACCATGCTTTTTTATCCAGGCGACGTAATGCTGTAAAAAATTCAATACTCTGATACCAGGGCACAGCACCATCTTTATCGTTATGCATCAAAAGCAATGGAGTTGTTACTTTATCTGCTTTAAACAATGGAGAGTTCTTCGTGTAAAGATCAGGACGCTGCCATGGTGTTGCACCTAAACGTGTTTGCGAACGCTCATACTGGAACTGTCTGCTGATACCTGCACCCCAACGGATACCACCGTATGCACTAAACATATTTGCTACAGGTGCACCTGCACCTGCTGCTGCAAACATTTTTGTGCGTGTAACAAGATATGCAACCTGGTAACCGCCCCAGCTTTGTCCCTGGATAGCCATCTTTGTACTATCGACAAATTTCATTTTGCTGAGATATTTTCCGGCACTTACAACAGAGTTGTAGGCACTTTCACCCGGCTCTCCATTCCTGTAATAAATGTTCGGATCAAATACGAGATAGCCATTACTTGTAAAATAAGCGATGTTTATTGTTGATGCACTTGGTGCAGGTGTGCGGTAATTATAGCGTGTATCTGAATTACGCTCATAGAAATAAAAGATCACGGGATATTTTTTGTTGGGATCGAAATTCTCAGGCTTAAATAACAAACCTTCTGATTCTTTACCATCAAACATCTTCCATTTGTGCAATTCAACCGTGTACCAGTTATAATCTTTTTGCTGCTCATTGATGGAGCTTAATTGTTTAGATGCTTTGTGATCCTGTGCCGCACTTAATGTTGTTGAAAACAAGCTTGGGCTCATTTGCGGAGTCATTGCTGTATAAACCAATACATCACTGTTCTTTCCTTTTAATGTTGAAAAAGCATTTACTGCAATAGGGTTTGTAACAGCAATCGATTCATTCAGGTTGAAACTGCTGCCGAGCTTATGCGTAACCCAACCATTCCCTTTCTCTTTATTATCAAATACATTCAATAACAAAGTCTGTCCATCTTTCACAAAAAGTTCTTCACGATCAAGCGTTGTGTTTCGGAATGTCAATTTCTTTTTACGGCCAACACCATTAATAATTGAAACAGGTTTTTCTTTTCCAGTCGGATCAATTTCCCAGATATCAAATTTATCATACACATACAATGCTGCATCATTTTCATGCCAGCCCATCACACCGTGTGGCGGTGGATCATCGGGATGATCATCATCTTCATCAAACAAAGGCACTTTAATATCTTTTGTAGCAACAATGGTTTTACCCGTTGCTACTTCATAGGACATGTATTGATGAGTCTTCCAATCGAACCACATCACAAATTTCCCTTTAGGAGAAATAGCTCCGCCACGGATCTTATTGCCAATCAGTTTTCGTTCACCGGTTTTCACATTTACCAAATACAGATCGTTATAGTTATGCTGTTCCCATTGGTTTTGTTTACGGTAAGGTCTGCTGTCGTAACCAAGAGCAACATCTGCATCATCTTTATCTGTTGTAACAACACGTTCCAATGTTTCATTTGCCAATGGCGTAACTGCTGAAGCATCTCCATGCAAAACAGTTAAATAACTGCGGCGTAGTTCATTGTTTACCTGCAACAATTGCTGCGGCTGAAGTTCGGGATCGTTATAATGCCAGATATCAAGTCGTGCAGTTTCAAAATCAACAAGGTTGGTATCTTTTGGTTGACGGATTGGTGCCAGACCAAAGAACAACCGATCACCTTTCTTGCTGAATTTATTCATGTAATCAGGACTAACCGTCATACCTGTTTTCACAGATGCAGTTGAGCGATCAACACGTAAACGGGCACTATCCATACCTGGTTTAAAATACCAGAGTTTATAAAACTTACGTAAAGCTTTGCTCACACTATCACGCTCTGCAACAAATGCAAGTTGTGTACCTGCAACATCCATTGCATAATTCTTTGCATCATTAAAACCTTGCAGTACTGTATCAACTTTTCCGGTAGCAGTATTCATCCAAAGAACAGTTGCGTTACTTAATGTATCAGCATTCTTTTTTGAAGTTTCAATCAACAATACATTCCCGTTTTCACTGAAATAATACTCATTAACGAGTTGAAACTTTTTCTCTTCGCCTGTTTGCGTATTTCGCACAACAAGTTCAGTACCTTCTTCTACAAGTTCAGCGGCGGGTTTTGCTGCCGGTTTTGTTCCGCTTTTTGAAGGTTGCAAAACAGTTAAGCCTTTTATTTTTGCTTCATTCGCTTTGTTCTTTAAACTATCGGCCACACGCATCAAAGAATCAGCCATTGAAACCATTTTATTGATCTGCGTGAGTGAGTCTGGTTTTGCAGCTGGCTTTGGTGGTTCCGGTAAAGCTTTATCCATATGATAAGCCACCCAGCCATTTCCTTTCTCAGGTGTTTTGAAAGTTTTTACACGGGCTACTTTCCATACACTGTCTTTTCCTAACTCAACAATCGCTAAACTATCCTTCGGCAGTTCATCCGGACGTTTCTTCTTGATCCTTGCATCACGTGTGTCTTTGAATAATGGACGGATCTTGAAGATCACAAAACGACTATCGTTGGTAATAACAGAACTGTAACCACGGGCAACAGTTTTCTTATAATTACCATCGGTCGATTGCATGATCATATCACCATCACCTTCCTGCGGATTGATCATGTACACCACCCATTTACCATCATCGCTGATCTGGGCACCTTGTACACTTTGCCAGCGGTCGTACACCGAATGGTCAAGAGGCTTTTTTTGAGCGGAAATTTGTTGCACAGCAAGAATTGTCAGCAACAGAAAAAACATTTTCTTCATGACAGTATTGTTTGGAATGGGAAAGTAACGGAAAGTTCAGAAAAAAAGAGTCTGTTTATATAAGTGGCAGTAAAGGATGACCGAGCTGTTTACCCGAAGCTGCATTACTGCTTCAACAGCTGCGCAACTGTCTTTTTTGTCTTCCAAACCCGAAGCGTTTGTATAACCACACTGGCAATAATCAGCAGGATGCCCCATCCAAACCCTTCGCCTAATTCCTTTTCTTCATGATATAACAGGAAAGCTAAAGCGATGCCATACACCGGTTCAAGATTGTAAGTAAGATTAGCTGTAAACGGAGATATCTTTTTCAATGCATTTACTGATAATTGAAATGCTAATACCGTGCAGAACAATGCAAGCATCAACAACCAGAACCAATCTTTCAATGATGGAATATGTTTTACAGCCGGAGAAAATTGCAGGTACAACGGCAGCAATAAACTCAACATCAACCATCCTCCACTCAACTCATACAAGGTTAAGTTAGCAGCAGGAATATGTTGAATCAATCGTTTATTAAAAATGGGGAACAACGCCGATAAAAAAGCTGCAGCAACCCCCAGCAGAATGCCTGTTTTGTATTGCACATCAAAATGAAAAATGAGATAAATGCCCAGCAATACCAATAAACCCAACAATACTTCTACCAGGTCAAGTCTTCGTTTATGCAAAAGAGGTTCAAGAAAAGCTGTGAACGAACCGGTTGCTGCAAAGCAAACCAAAGCGATAGATACATTGGCATATTTCACACTGCCATAAAAGAATACCCAATGCAAGGCAATGAGTGCTCCAATGCCAACACATTGCAGTAAATACTTCCGTTCAATACGGATCGATTGTTTGCGGATGAAAAAGATGAGCAGCAACAATAAAGATGAAAGTAACATACGGTACCACACCAGCCAGCCTTCGTTCAACTCTATCAAACGGCCAAGCACACCTGTAAATCCTGCTAAAAAAACAGCAGCATGCAGTTGTAAAAAAGCTTTGGTTGCAGGATGCATGAAATAAACCTAAAAAATAACACATGAAAGAGATCAATGATTGCTTTGCGCAACCACATCTTCAGATGAATATTTTGAAAGAGAATCGCCCGGTTTCTTGATCTTTTGATGATAGTCTTTGAAGAGGCTTTGCCAACGAAGTTTCAATACACCAAGTATGCCTTCCTTCACAATGCCTTTGTTCATTTTACTTGCACCAAGTTTACGATCAACAAATGTAATAGGCACTTCTTTGATCTTGAACTTCAGTTTCCAGGTGGCAAACTTCATTTCGATCTGGAATGCATAACCAACAAAATGAATCTTATCAAGATTCAATGCTTCCAGTAATTCTTTTCTGTAACAAACAAAACCAGCTGTGGGGTCCATCACCGGCATCCATGTGATCATGCGTGTATATAAGGATGCACCTTTAGAAAGCAGTATGCGGTTTTGCGGCCAGTTGGCAACAGCACCACCTTTTACATAGCGGCTGCCAATTGCAAGATCAGCACCACCGGTTTTACATGCATCAACCAAACGTGAAAGATCGGCAGGGTTATGACTGAAGTCGGCATCCATTTCGCAAATGAACTGGTATCCTTTTTCAATAGCCCATTTAAAACCGTGAATATAAGCGGTGCCTAATCCCAGTTTGCCTTTGCGCTCTTCAATAAATAATTGATTGGGAAAAGAAGACTGTAATTGTTTTACAATTTGTGCAGTGCCATCGGGAGAACCATCATCAATCACTAACACATGAAAACCTTCATGTAAAGTAAAAACGGCACGGATAATATTTTCGATATTTTCCTTTTCGTTGTAAGTGGGTATAATGACGAGCTTTTCCAATCTGAATGTTTGCGTTGCAATTTAGTTGATTTCGAAAACCTTAAACAAAACTTCTTATTGTGCAGAAACGTTTAGTTCTTTTTTAACAGGGTGCGGTTTAATATTTCTGTAAGCTTTTGTTTGGTATGCAATGGGAAATCTCCCTTCATCATCCAGTCATAATACTGAGGTTCCTGTTTTAATACCAATGTTACAGGTTTACCCTTGTGTTTTCCAAAATTGAACACTTCAACTCCGTTTTCCATTACAAACCTGCGGGCAAAATCAACAATCTGATCTTCACCGGTAAACTTTACAATAGCATCAACACTTGCACCCATTTGCGGATAACGTTTCACCTGCGCTTCCAACACTTCCCATGTTGCCAATGCATCTACTTCTGCACTATGAGCACCATCTAACACTTTATCGCAATAAAATTTATACGCTGCACTGAGTGTGCGTTGCTCCATCATATGAAACACCCGTTGCACATCGAGCAAAGAGCGATCATTCAACTCAATATCCAAACCGGCACGCAGAAATTCTTCAACCAATAACGGTATATCAAAACGGTTTGAATTATATCCAGCCAGATCACAATTGGCCATGAACATTTTTATTTCATTGGCAGCTTGTTTAAACGTTGGAGCATCCTTCACCATTTCATTGCTGATGCCGTGTACTTCTGTTGAGCCGGGAGGAATGGGCATTTCCGGGTTAATGAGCTTTCGCTTTACCTGGCGGCTGCCATCGGGCATAATTTTCACGATGGCAATTTCAACAATCCTGTCGCTGCTGATATTTATACCCGTGGTTTCAAGATCTATAACGGCTAGCGGACGGTTCAGTTGTAAACTCATATTGTTATTACCGGGTTGGTTATTGCTGTCGAAACCCATCGAAATCTGTTGGCTCATGAGCAAAAATAACTAAAACAAAGGCACTATCAGATACTGAAATACACTTAGCGAACGTTTAAATCAGGTAATTTCGATAAAATTCTCAAAAACATGGTTATTTTTGCGGGACCAAAATCCGTTTAGTTATGAAAAAAGTAATGATTTCTCTTCTCCTAGTTGCTATTGCAGCATTCGTTTTCACTTCTTGTGCCAGCAGTAAGCGTGGCGTAGGTTGTCCCACAAGCTCAAGTAATAAACCTTTCAGAGCCTAAGCTGTTAGTACAAGAAACAAGTTTACATGAATTGGATCCCATTATGTTCCATTGAAGATCTGGAACAAGTCATTCATTTGTCGCAAGAAAAGCCACAGGTTATTTTCAAACACAGCACCCGTTGTAATATCAGTTCGGTTGCAAAAAACCGTTTGGAAAGAGCCGGTGCAGCAGGTGAACTTCAGTTTCATTATCTCGATCTGATCTCCTACCGCCCTTTGTCAAATTCTGTTGCCGAGCGTTTTGCCGTTGAACATGAATCGCCACAAATACTGGTGATCAAAAACGGGAAATGTGTTTACAACGAAAGCCATATGGGTATTGATATGGACGAAATAAAAGATCACCTTCAACTCAATTAATAAAGAAGGCCACCAATATAACGGTGGCCTTTTTCTTTAGGGTAAAAATCAGGATAATGGTTTTACATAGCCATTAGTTTCGGGGAAACTCCAATGCAGCATGTGCAGCAGCCAAACGGGCAATCGGCACACGAAACGGAGAACAACTCACATAGTTCATTCCTATTTTGTGGCAATACACTACACTATCAGGGTCGCCACCATGCTCACCACAAATACCAATTTTGAGATTTGGTTTGGTTAAACGACCACGTTCTACACCAATCTTAATCAGTTCTCCTACCCCACTCTGATCAATTGTCTGGAACGGATCATAAGGCAGCAATTTAAGATCAAGATATTTTGGTAAGAAGCCACCAATATCATCACGACTGAAACCAAAACTCATCTGTGTAAGATCATTTGTACCAAAGCTGAAGAAATCTGCTTCTGCAGCAAGGCTGTTTGCTTTTAATGCAGCACGTGGAATTTCAATCATCGTGCCATACAGGTAAGGTATCTTCTTCACCTTCATTTTTTCGCAGGTTTCTTTATATACCTGGTCAACAATGTCACGCTGATGACGTAACTCATGTTTACCACAAACCACAGGAATCATAATTTCCGGCATGGCTTTTTTGCCTTTGCGGATGAGTTCAACAGTAGCTTCAAAGATGGCTCGTATCTGCATCTCTGTAATTTCAGGATAGCTGATACCTAACCGCACACCACGGTGACCAAGCATCGGGTTGTTTTCATGCAAAGCCAACACTCTGCGTTTTAATACACTCATACGAATGCCTAACTCTTTACTCAACTCCTGGAGTTTCTCTGCATCATGCGGAACAAATTCATGCAGTGGCGGATCAAGTAACCGGATGGTTACAGGATGACCATTCATCACCGCCAACGTATCCTTAATATCTTTCTTCACAAATACAAATAATGCATTCAATGCTTCACGACGTTCTTTTTCGGTTTTACTCACAATCATTTTACGCAGCAGGAACAATGGTTCTTCACTTCCTTCACCATAAAACATATGCTCAGTTCGGAACAAACCAATTCCTTCTGCGCCAAACTTAGATGCTGTTGATGCATCCTCAGGTGTTTCAGCATTTGCACGCACACCAATCTGTTTGGTTTTATCAACCAGCTTCATCAGTTCTTTGTATGATTGATTTTTTTCGATATCAATATCAACCAAAGCCATACTGCCTTCATACACTAAACCTTTGGTACCGTTTAAGCTGATCCAATCACCTTCTTTAATGATCACATCATTTTTTGCATGAAACACTTTTGTGTTGGCATGAATTTCAATATCACCACAACCAACAATACAGCATTTACCCCAGCCACGTGCCACAAGAGCAGCGTGTGATGTCATGCCACCTTTGGTTGTAAGAATCGCTTGTGCTTTGTGCATACCATCTACATCTTCAGGTGATGTTTCTTCACGCACCAGGATCACTTTCTCACCACGTGATGCCCATTCAACCGCATCTTCTGATGTAAATACTACCCGGCCCTTTGCACCACCTGGCCCTGCGGGCAAACCTTTTGCAATAACCGGTTGTATCAATTCAATTTTAGGATCAAGCATTGGCAGCAACAATTCAACAAGTTGATTAGGGCTTACACGAAGAATGGCTGTTCTTGTATCGATGAGTTTTGATTTATACATGTCAATTGCCATACGTACTGCAGCAATACCGTTGCGTTTACCAACACGACATTGCAACATATAGAGCTTACCGTTTTCAATGGTAAATTCAATATCCTGCATGTCTTTATAATGTTTTTCTAAACGTTGCTGATAACCATCTAATTCTTTGTACAAAGAAGGCATCAGTTTTTCAAGCGTTGTAAAGTGTTCGCTTTGTGCATTCTTCGAATATTCATTTACAGGTGCGGGTGTTCTTATGCCTGCCACAACATCTTCCCCTTGTGCATTCACTAAGTATTCACCATAAAACCTGTCTTCACCATTGCCGGGGTTACGGGTAAAGGCAACACCCGTTGCACTTGATTCGCCCATATTACCAAACACCATTGCCTGCACGTTTACTGCAGTTCCCCACTCATCGGGAATTTTTTCGATACGGCGATATTCAATTGCACGTTTGCCCATCCAGCTGCTGAACACAGCACCAACACTACCCCATAATTGTTCATAAGGATCTTCAGGAAAAGGTTTGCCCAATACTTTTACAACAGTGGCTTTAAAATCTTTCACCAGTTTTTTTAATTCATCTACTGTAAGATCTGTATCGAACTTATATCCTTTTGTATGTTTTACTTTCTCCAGTTTTTCATCTAATACTTTACGGATGCCTTTACCAGCTTTTGGTTCTACAGCACCTGCTTTTTCCATCACCACATCGGCATACATCATAATTAAACGGCGGTATGCATCATAAGCAAAACGTGCATCACCACTTTGCTCAATAATTCCTTTGATGGTGCTTTCATTCAACCCAACATTCAATACCGTTTCCATCATACCCGGCATACTGCGTCTTGCACCTGAACGTACAGAAACTAGCAATGGATTTTTTACGTCACCAAATTTTTTACCGGTGAGTTTTTCCATTTTACCTAATGCTTCCTGCACCTGTTGTGTTAATACTTTCGGATATGTTTTTTTATTACCATAATAGTAAGTACATACTTCTGTTGTTACAGTAAAACCCGGGGGCACCGGTAAACGAAGATTGGGATGCCCGGCCATTTCGGCCAGGTTAGCGCCCTTACCACCTAACAGATTTTTCATTGATTCGTTACCATCGGCCTTGCCTCCACCGAAAAAATAAACATACTTACTTGGTTTTTTTACAGTTGCCATGATTGAAGATTTTTGAATGACAGGAAGAAGAGCGGAAGGAAATTACAATCTCTTTGTCCCTTTATGTACATGTTTTATTTCGGAGGTAAAAGTAGAGGGGTGCAATTGGCCAAAGAATGATTGTTCGCAAGAAAAAAACTTACCACGGTCAGCTGCGGGGTGGTGAATTGTTAGTATAAACTGATGTCCGGCAGCCTGATTTTTTTGCAGTTTTTGCAATCGAACAGCAATTACAAGTGGTTGCGTTTAAAAAGAACTTCTTACTTATTGACAATGCCATTTTAATTGTCTAGCTTTCTTATTCTTCCGCACAATGTGAACCACATTTTGGTCTGCGCCTTCTCTTTTTTACATCTTAAAACCAAAACGAACATGAAACGATTTCTTGTTGGAATGATGTCATTCCTTTTGCTTGCAGCCTGTAACAATCCCAAACCAGAAGAAGCTGCCGAAACCACTCCTGCCACTACCGAAACAAAACCTCAACCTGCTGAATTTGCTGATCCCAAGTATACTGAGATCGGTAAAAGCGGATTAGCCAGTATGTCATCAGGTGATGTTGATGCATGGTCTTCAAACTGGGCCGATAATATTGTTTGGCAGTGGAACAATGGTGATAGTGTAGTTGGGAAAGCTGCAGTAGTTAAATACTGGAAAGACAGAAGAGCAAATGCCATTGATTCCATCAGCTTCATGGACCAAATATGGCTACCTGTAAAAGTAAATCAACCACAGGCCAACGAAGAAGCGGGCATCTGGCTGTTAGGCTGGTATGGTGTCAATGCAAAATACAAAACAGGCAAACGCATGATACAATACATTCATACTGTTCAACACTTTGATGCCAATGATAAAATTGACCGTGTTGTGCAATACCTCGATCGTGTGCCTATTAATGCAGCGATGGCCAAATAAGTTTTCTCATGCCTGATAGTCAGAGTCCGGATGCTTGCGTCCGGGCTTTTTATTTTACCCTGTTAAAAAATGACAAGCGGAAACGATTCTGTTTGATAAGTTGCTTTCTTTGGGCTACAAAAACAATCATCAACATGCATAAGGTTTTTCTTATCGGTACTTTATTGTTTACAACCGCTGCAAATGCCCAACCGAAAATTGATTTCGAAACGTATAACCCTCCTTCTACGCTGGTGGTGCCGCAACACCCGATTGCTAAATCGAGGTTTCCGTTTATTGATGTGCACAATCACCAGTTTCAGATGCCAACAATGGATTTGAACAAACTCACTGTTGAAATGGATAAGCTCAACATGCGTGTGATGGTGAACCTGAGCGGTGGCAGTGGCGACAATATTACAAAAGCTGCTGAAAATGCGAAGACAAACAAACCCGGTCGCTTTATTGTGTTTGCCAATGTTGATTTTAAAGGCGTGGGCGAATCCGGCTGGGGCGAAAAAGCTGCAAAGCAATTGGAAGATGATGTAAAGAACGGCGCAAACGGGTTAAAGATTTATAAGAGCCTTGGCTTTAGTGTGAAAGACATTAATGGCAATCGTGTTCCTGTTGATGATGCAAGACTTGATGCTGTTTGGAAAAAAGCTGGTGAATTAAAAATACCTGTGCTGATACATACCGCCGATCCAAAATCGTTTTGGGACCCATTAGATAATACCAATGAACGCTGGCTTGAATTGATTATTAACCCAAATCGTAAACGTGGTGCTGATAATCCTGTACCATTTGAAACGTTGATTGCAGAACAACATAATCTTTTCAGAAAACATAAGAACACTACATTTATTGCTGCTCATTTTGGCTGGTATCCCAATGATCTGCAAAAGCTCAGTGGTATTCTTGATGCAATGCCAAATGTAGTTGTTGAGTTTGGTGCTGTTATAGCAGAAATCGGCCGTCAACCAAAAATGGCAAAGGCCTTCTTTACAAAATACCAGGATCGCATTTTGTTTGGCAAAGACAGTTGGGTTCCTTCTGAATATGCCACTTATTTCCGTGTGCTGGAAACAGAAGATGAATATTTTCCTTACCACAAAAAGTATCATGCCTATTGGCCAATGTATGGCATGGGTTTGCCCGACGCTATTTTAAAGAAAGTGTATTATAAAAATGCATTGCGGATTATACCTAATATTGATAAGAGTGGATGGCCGGAGTAAAGAAACATGATTAGCAACAGTTAACGAAAACAACATAAATGGAAGGAACAATCCGTGCAAATATTAAACCGGGCATGCAAGTATTGATTATATTAAAAAAAGATCAACGCACCGGCACACTTACCGAAGGCATTGTAAAAGATCTGCTCACGAGTGCACCTAAGCATCATCGTGGTATTAAAGTTCGTTTGCAGGACGGACAGATTGGACGGGTGCAGCAGATTGTAGAAGAAGAAGATTAATAAAAAAATAGAAGCAACGATTCATTTCTTTTTGACTGAAGGGAATACAACAGATAAGTAATCATTGTTGTCCGACTAAAATCGTGTAAAAAAATGCTGTAACGCTTTATAGTTAAAGGTTACAGGTTAAAAATCTGTTGTTTCAAAAGCGGGGGTAGTTACCCCTTTTTCATTTAGGTTGCA
>JAKFDY010000243.1:0-7232 GCA_036675885.1 Lacibacter sp.
GGAGCAGCGTGCGGAGGTTTTAGCAGCATGTTATGTGGTGATGCTACAGCTTCAAGAACTGTAACTGGATTAACAATTGGTGTAACATATTATTTGCGTGTTTATACAATTACTTCACCCAGTGGAACGGGTTCAGCAAACAAATGGGATTATGAAATGTGCCTTACATATCCTCTTCCTCCTCCATCAAACGATGAATGTTCAACAGCTACCACGTTAACTGCGGCAACAAGCTGTTCAAATACGGCAGGGTATCTCACAAATGCAACAAATTCTGGAGTTGCTGCTACTTGTGGTGGTACTGCTGACGATGATGCATGGTACAGTTTCACTGCCATCAGCGGTCCTTTAACAACTGTAACGTTAAGCAGTTTAGGAAGCAGTCTTACAGGCAATACAACACTTGAATTATTATCAGGCACATGTGGAAGTTTAACTTCTATTGCTTGTGCAACCGGCACCAGTGTATCGGCCAGTTTAACAACAGGCAATGTGTATTATGTACGTGTGTATTCAACAGGAGCGTCAGCAATAACTTCTAACGGAGGTTTTAATATTTGCGTAACAACACCTGCACCTGCAATACCCGCAACTGTTTCAACCGGGAAAAGTTTTATCAATATTACAAGACCGGGAGGTGGAACTGTTGTTCCCGGTGATGTATTGGAAATCCGTGTATCAGTAAACGTGTCGAGTGCCGGTTCAAACAGAATTTTCAGATCAAGATTTAATGATACGATTCCTGCAAACCTTACATATGTTCCGGGTTCATTAAAACTATTGACCAACGAGGGAAAGCAATATGCGGCTTATTCTGATGCTGCAGGAGATGATGCAGCTATGTATAACAGTGCCGACAAAACCATTCGTTTTAATTTAGGAAGAGATACGGTCAACATGTCAAGAGGATTTGTAAGCAATACAGGTGTAGACAGCAGCAGCGGAGGTTACACCGATCCCGGCACACATGCTCCCCGTGGGAACGGGACGCTTGTGGTAGTAACTTACCGTGTTACAGTTGACGCATCGCTTGCTTATAATACCATTATCAATTATGGATCAGGTGCCGTAAGATATCGTAACCAACTGTCATCAGTAGGAGCAGTCGATTACACAAATAATCCAAATAGTCTTTCATTTATCATTTATCCCAACTATGGTTTATGTTCAAATGCAACAGGTGCCAATAATGTAAACGCAGGTAGCGGAGATTTCGGATCGGGAACCAGTCTTAACGGAACCAATCCCGGAACTGTACCGGGATATAACTATGTGGCATTGGCTGCAAGTAACCCGCAGGATGGTAACTACGCAGTAACCAAAAATTTAAGCCCCAACGAATTAACGGATCCAACTGTTGCCCGTCCTAATACCACATCAGGTAATCGTATTTTCGGTGTATGGGATATTATCGGCGATCATACAGGAGCAACAGATCCTGTTGCAGGAAATCCGGCTCCGGCCAACGGAGTCAGCGCTGGTTATATGCTTGCCGTTAATGCAGCTTACCAGCTAAGTATTGCCAATAACCAAACCATTACAGGGTTATGCGAGAATACATACTATGAATTTTCTGCCTGGTTCAGGAATGTTTGTAAACGTTGTGGCAGCGATAGTTTGGGAAGAGGTGCTTCAAATACAACTGTACCAGCAGGCTACATACCCACAGCACTTGGTGATTCATCCGGTGTAAAGCCAAATCTTACGTTTATGATTGACGGGATTGATTATTACACATCAGGCGATATGGATTACATTGGTAATTATGGAGAATGGGTAAAGAAAGGTTTTGTGTTTCTTACAGCACCAAGTCAAACATCATTAACCATCTCTATTAAAAACAATGCCCCTGGTGGTGGTGGTAACGATTGGGTGATGGACGATATTTCTTTTGCCACCTGTTTGCCTTCGCTAACCATGCGCCCTACAAACTCACCTACTTATTGTAATAATAACCAGGTGGATATTTCGGTAGCCGTATCAACGTTCTTCAATAACTATGATTATTATCAATGGGAGCGTAGTACAGATGCAGGCACTACATGGATTTCAGCTCCGGAAATGCCTGGTCAGCAGAACTTCAACTTTACCAACTATAGTGGCGAATACAGAGATACAGCGGCATTACCTTCTTTTGTTGCCGGAACTGCTTATGATGGATACAAATATCGTATCCGGGTAGGTACAACAACTACCAATCTCACGTCAGGTGTGTGTGCATTGTATAATGATGTTGATATTATTACAATTAATGTTGAGCCGAGCTGCGCAGTATTGCCTGTGGAAATACTGCAGTTTAATGTTCAGCTGAAAGACGATTTTTCTCACTTAACATGGAAGGCAAAACAGGAGCTGAACCTTACAGATTATATAATTGAAAGAAGTAATGATGGCATCAATTTTATTTCCATTGGAAAAGTTGATGCTAAAGGTGCCGGTATGTTAGAGGTACAATATATGTTTACTGATAAAACACCTGTTTACGGTAAAGTGTATTATCATCTCCGCATGGCTGCAGCAGAAGGAGGCACAAAATTCAGTAACGTGCTTTTTGTGCAGCCAGGCCAACTGAAATTATTTGAAGTGAGTAATATTGTTAATCCTATCAGCTCAAAATTATCTTTCCAGGTAACTACTTATCAGAGCGGGCAGGTTGACATACAATTAATGGATGGAGCTGGTCGTTCAATCCTTAACAGGAAACTTAACATCAATAAAGGCAGCAATGCAATTATGCTTGATGTTCCATCGCAATTGCAAACCGGATCTTATTTATTAAGGATTGTTTCAAAAAATGAGGTAATCAATAAAGTGATTCAAAAGAATTAAACGTATTCTGATAGTTAACGAACACGCAACTTTTATGAAAGAAGAAATTTCAGATAAACTTCTTCTCAAAGCGTTTACGTAGACACACAAATTCTTACCAGACAAATCCTGTTTATGATGTTTTACCCTGCCAATAATGTTGGCAGGGTAAAAATCTACGTGTTTTTACGGTATTATTAGGAGATTTTGCTATAGGTGGGATAATATAAATCAACCATTTTTGTAATGGTTTACCATTATCCTAAGATCCAAAATCACCATGAAACCGTTACAGTACCCAAGTGCTATCAAACTAGCTATTTTATTCTGTTCATTTCTTTGCATTCCTTTTGTTCAAATATTTGCTCAAAACGAATGTTCAACAGCAGTTACACTTACATCTTCAACAGGTTGTAATAACACAAACATTAATTTAAGCAGTGCCACTGCCAGCGCAGGCATTCCTTTAGGATGCGCCGCAGCAGGTACCTACAATGATTTTTGGTACTCATTTACTGCTGCTTCAACTACGCAAACAATTACGTTAAGTAATATAGGCACAAGAATAACTGATCCAAGGATTCAGTTGTATAGCGGAACCTGTGGTGCACTGACATCTGTGGCCTGTTCTTCTTCGCCTCACACATCTTTAACGCAAACGGGCTTAAGCATTGGGGCTACGTATTATGTAAGAATATCGCAGTATGGTGCTTTTGGTTTAAGCGGAAACTACAAGATTGATCTTTGTATTACACATCCGGTTGCACCGCCGGCAAATGATGAGTGTGCAAACTCAACCTTATTAACATCTGCAATAGCCTGCACAAATACTGCAGGTAATCTTTTTTACGCAACAGCCAGTTCGAGTGTTCCTGTTGGCTGCGGATCAGGTACATTGTACGATGTATGGTATCGTTTTCAGGCAACGGCAACATCACAAGCAGTTACACTTAGTAATTTAGGAGGTGGTCTATCTTCTGCTTCTACGTATGTGCAGCTTTTAAGTGGTAGCTGTGGTACTTATACTTCATTAGGTTGTAATGCTGTAAGTTCTAGGCTGTGGGTTTCGGGCCTAACTGTTGGTACTTATTATTATGTCCGTGTGTTTACAACAACAAATCCAACACTCATCCCATCAGCCGACTGGAATTTTAATATTTGCGTACAGGCACCTCCCACAAATGATGAATGCACTGGAGCTGTTACATTAACAGCAGCAAGCACTGCTACTTGTACTAATACAGCAGGCAGTCTTGATCTTGCAACGGTCAGTACACCTACAGCTGGTTGTGCCACGGGTACCAACTACGACGTGTGGTATCAGTTTACAGCAACAGCTGTAACGCATACAATTTCATTAAGTAGTGTAGGGAGTGCAATTACAGCACCTCGCATTCAATTATACAGCGCAACATGTGGCTCGTTAACATCAATTGCATGTGCATCGGCTACCAGTTTAACACAAGCAGGATTAACAATAGGTACAACATACCTTGTTCGTATTTCTAACAATGGCACAGACCCGTCTGGAACAAATGGCAGCGGTACTGGCTTCAATATTTGTGTTGTCAGTTCTGCAACTCCGTTAAATGATAATTGCTCAGGTGCAATATCATTGACGACCAGTACAACCTGTAATGCCCTGTCGGGAACTATCAATGGAGCCACAGTTTCAGGCATCACAGCATCATGTGGCAGTTCAAGTTCTGCCGATGTTTGGTATAGTTTTGTTGCACAAACATCATATCCAACAATTACAATGGGGAACATGGGTGCAGGTATTTCAGGCGGGTCAAGAAGAGGAGCAGTTGAGTTGTTGTCAGGTAGTTGTGGTAGTATGACAAGTTTGGCATGTCAGCAAGCAAACGGCACAGCAACAATTACTACAACCTCTGTAAACAGTGGGCTGGGTCTGACAGTAGGTCAAACATACTATATCAGAATATTTTCAAATCAAACAGGTACACCAACAAGCACCTGGACTTATACAGTTTGCGTTGTAGATCCTGCAGCTGCTGCCATTGTGGTTGAAACGGCTAAAAGTTATGTCAACATTACTAAGAATAATGGTGGTGGCAGCATTGATGTTGGTGATGTGCTTGAAATCAGAACCACACTGTCATTAAGTTCCGGAACTATTGATAGTTTATCTTTCCAGGATACTTTAAAAGCAGGTGCAGGTTTTGCTTATCAATCAACTACAGTGGCGTTAAGAACCAATGAAGGGAAAATTTTCCCCATTGGTGGTTCAGCTTATACCGATGCTATTGCTGATGATGCGGGTTATGCTGCGGGTAGTGGTGCAGGAACCGACACAATTATACGCATCAATATTGGTACAGGTGCGAGTGCAACAACAGGTGGAAGTGTCAGTGCTTCTTCTTCACAACCAAGAACAGCAGCAGGAAATTACCTTGTGATGGCTACATATCGTGTTGTTATTAATCAACCAGAAGGAACTCGTATCAATTTTGGTGGCGGATCTTTTCGTTACCGAAATCAAGCAACAGGGGCATTTACAGTTGTAAGTTTTCCAAGAGATAGTTTAATTGTATATGCAAGTCCAACGGTTTGCCCCAACGCAGTATCAGCAACAAATGTAATTGGTGATGAGTATAACGGAACCTTTGGCACAGCTACAGGAACTAATCAGCAAAACAGGACTTCATCTCCTAATACGAGTTATGTTTTCTTAAACTTTAGCTCAAGCACGCCTAATGATAACTATTACGGTATCACAAATAATACCGCAGCTGTAGGTACGGTTACAGATAAAACTTTGCCTATTCCAACTGCCAGTGGAACAAATCGTGTGTTTTCTGTCTGGGATATAAGTGGTGATCACACAAATGCAACAGATCAGGATCGTGGTAACCCGCCATGTGATGCATCACAACCGGTTAGTGCAAGCAACCCATGTGGATATATGATGGTGTTTAATGCGGCGTATAAAACCGATACTGCTTTCCAGTTTAATGTGGCCAATGCCTGCCCCAATACTTTCTATGAAGTTTCGGCGTGGTTTAAAAATGTGTGTTATAAATGTGGACAGGATGCTGAAGGCGATGGTCAGTGGAGTGGTAGTGCTTATACACCCACTGCTGCGAATGATACGGCAGGTGTGCGACCCAATATCGCTATCAAAGTAAACAATCTTGATTACTACAACACAGGAGATATACAACACCAGGCTGCAGGTGTGGCAAGGGAGTCAACAACAGCCGATAGTGCTAACCGTTGGGTACAACGTGCATTTGTTTACAAAACAGATGAAACTACTACCAACTTTACATTAACACTGCGTAACAATGCACCGGGTGGTGGTGGTAACGACTGGGCTATTGATGATATTTCATTTAAAACCTGTTCACCAACATTGCAAATGACACCGAATGCCAGTCAGACTTTTTGTGAGAATGGACAGGTTGATATGCGTGTGTATGTTGAGTCGTATTACAACATGTATCAATATTATGAGTGGGAACGAAGTACAGACGGTGGTAATACATGGAGCGCTGCGCCGGATGTAACCGGTGCGCAAACGTTCAGCTATACAAATGTTGGGAATGGTTACAGAGATACGGTTTCTTATCCATCTTTGCTGGCAACAAGTTCTACTGATGGCCATCGTTACCGTATAAGAGTAGCAACTACTGCAAGTGGGTTATCAAATTCATGTGCAGTGTTTAATACTGATGAAACAATTGTGATTAACCTTGCAAGTTCTGGCTGTGCAATATTGCCGGCTGAACTGCTTAAGTTCAACGTTGAGCTAAATGGCGACAGGAGTGTACTTACATGGAAAACAAAAGATGAAAGTTTGAAAGGATATGAAGTTGAACGCAGTAACGATGGTGTGCACTTCAGGTTTATTGGTTTTGTAAATGCAAAGGGTATAAATCGCAGTGAAACTTCTTATTTGTTTAATGACCCTGTTGCTGTATCGGGTAAAGTATATTATCGTTTGAAAATGGTAAGCTTTGCAACAGAGAGCAACAAGTACAGCAATACGCTTTCTGTTACCTTAAATCCACAACAAAAATTCGAAATCACGAATCTTGTAAATCCGTTTGTAAGCACAGTCAACTTTCAGTTAACGGCTTATCGTAACGAAGCAGTTGAATTGCAATTAACAGATGCATTAGGCCACCCGGTTGTAAGCAAAAAAATAATGGTGAACAAAGGTGCAAATGCAGTTTCATTCAACGTGCCACAAACACTTGCAAGAGGATCGTATCTTTTGCGGATAGTATCTCCATCGGGTTCTGTTCATAAGATCATTCAGAAACAATAATAGAAAAGAGAGTATAAAATATTTTGTGTAAACAGAATGAGCAACTGCACTTAGAGTTGGCATCTATTCTCAAAGATAGTTAAGAATTGATGGAGTATGTATCCCCAGTTATGGATAGGCATACTCCATT
>JAKFDY010000244.1:0-2608 GCA_036675885.1 Lacibacter sp.
ATTATTCGAAGGCACACTGGGCTGGGTTGATTGGCAAAGGCCTGGATTTGACTTGGGCTTGCAACTGGAACAATGCCTGGGTGAAAATCCTGGTATCCGCGGCATCATGCTGGGTAGTCATGGTTTATTTACCTGGGGTGATACGGCTTACGATTGTTATATAAATACACTTGAAGTGGTGGAAAAATGTGCTGCATATCTGGAGGCAAATACCGGCAAAAAGAAACCAGTTTTTGGCGGTGAGAAAATTGAGGCAGTGAATCAAACGGATCGCTTCAAACAAGCCGCTGCGCTTGCTCCCATCTTACGTGGATTGTGCAGCAGCGAACAAAAGATGATCGGGCATTTTACAGATGATGCCAGGGTGTTGGAATTTATCAATTCACATGATCTTGCAAGACTGGCACCATTAGGAACCAGTTGCCCTGACCATTTTCTTCGTACAAAAATTAACCCGCTTGTTTTGGATCTTCAGCCTTCCGAAAAATTATCAGATGCTGTAATAGTAAAGAAGAAACTGCAAATTGCATTTGAAGCATACCGGAAAATGTATGCTGATTATTATAACAATTGCAAACGAGAAAACAGTCCACCCATGCGGGATGCTAACCCTGTCATCATTTTGTATCCCGGAGTTGGCATGTTTAGTTTTGCAAAAGACAAACAAACTGCAAGGGTAGCAGCGGAATTTTATATCAATGCCATTAATGTAATGAAAGGTGCGGAAGCCATCAGCGAATACACGTCATTACCAAGACAGGAAGCTTTTGATATTGAATACTGGTTATTGGAAGAAGCAAAACTGCAAAGAATGCCCAAACCAAAACCAATGAGCGGCAGAATTGCATTGGTTACAGGAAGTGCAGGTGGTATTGGAAAAGCCATTGCGAAAAAATTTGCGGAAGAAGGAGCCTGTGTGATATTAAATGATGTGAACTGCGAAAGGCTTGATGCTACTGCTGAAGAATTTAAAAAATTATTTGGCCAGGATGTTGTGAACGCGACCCTGCTGAATGTAACAGATGATAACTCCGTAAATGATGCCTTTGATGCAGTTGCACTTGCTTTTGGCGGTGTTGATATAGTGGTTAATAATGCAGGCATCAGCATCTCCAAATCGATAGAAACACATACACTGGAAGAATGGGATCGGCTGTATGACATCCTTGTGAAAGGCCAGTTTGTTACTTCACAAAAAGGAGTAAGCATCATGCGCAGCCAGGGCTTCGGCGGTGATATTATAAATATAGTTTCTAAAAATGCCGTAGTTGCAGGTCCCAATAATGCAGGCTATGGTTCTGCTAAAGCTGCACAAGCACATCTTACCAGGTTATTAGCGGCAGAAGTAGGGCCGGACAAAATCAGGGTTAACGCAGTTAATCCCGATGCAGTTATTGCCGACAGCAATATATGGTCTGGTGGCTGGGCAGAAGGCCGTGCCAAAGCCTATGGCATAACGGTAGAAGAGCTGCCGGCTTATTATGCAAAAAGAACATTATTAAATGAAATCATTTTACCCGTGGATATAGCCAATGCCTGTTTTGCACTTGCAGGCGGGCTGTTGAATAAATCAACAGGTAATGCTATTAATGTAGATGGCGGTGTAGCAATGGCCTTTTTAAGATAATTCACAATTTTATGTATTTCCAGACATGACGGTTGGCTTATTTATCCCTTGTTATATTGACCAATTTTTTCCGGCTGTAGGTATAGCCACCTTACAACTATTAGAGAAGCTGGGTTGTACCGTTGTATTTCCCCTGGAGCAAACATGCTGCGGACAACCAATGGCAAACAGTGGCTTTGAAAAATTGTCACGGAACTGCGATTCAAATTTTATAGATAACTTTTCAGGTGTAGATTATATTGTTGCACCTTCAGGCAGTTGCGTACTTCATATTAAAGAACATCTTTCAGATGTAAAACAGCCAACAGCGACAGCATATATCCGTTCCAATATTTTTGAGCTAACAGAATTTTTAATTGATATTTTAAAAGTGTCAAAGTTAGATGCAAGGTTTCCTTATCGGGTAGGTTTACACGTTAGTTGCCATGGGCAACGGGGTTTGAATACATCATCTATGACAGAATTAGTAGCCCCGTCTTTCTCAAAACCGGAAGCATTATTAAACATGGTACAGGATATTACATTATTGAAACCTGCACGATTGGATGAATGTTGTGGTTTTGGTGGCACTTTCTGTGTATTCGAAGAGGCCGTCAGTGTAAAAATGGGAAAGGACAGAATTAAAGAACATCTACATAATGAAGTAGAATTTATCACTGCAGGGGATATAAGTTGCCTGATGCACCTTGAAGGCATTTTGAAAAGAAATGGAAACAATGTTAAGGTTATGCATATTGCCGAAATCCTAAATGCCGGCGTATGAACAAATCAACACATGCAATATTAGCCGAACAATTTATAACAGACGAAGCCCGTACAGACTGGCATGATGAAACACTATGGTGGATAAGGCAAAAAAGAGATAAAGCGGCTCATACCATTCCCGAATGGGAACAACTGAGGCAATGGGCTTCTGAAATAAAAGATCATACTTTATCAAAGCTGGATGATTATTTAATTGAGTTTGAAAAAAACGCAAAG
>JAKFDY010000245.1:0-2438 GCA_036675885.1 Lacibacter sp.
TACAACGGGTTATAGTATTTTAAGTTTTCAGTTTGTTGAAAATGGTACGGTCTTAAGGACACAGAATATGTTTGTAACACAAGTGGCCCGGTTTAAGAACGTTGCATTGGTGCTTACAGGAAAGAATTCTAATTCTTCGTTGTCTGTTAGAACGGTTAATTATTTTCAGCAGTAGTGGTATGGATGGTTTTGCTGAGAGTAGTTTATAGAGATTGTACAATTTGGCTAACCTAAGATTGAATAATAAGATAAACGTTGGTTTTAAGTTTTTTTCAAAAACCGGTTTAGGACAAATGAATTAAAATGAAAAAGTTGCTTTTTCTAACAGGAATGTTATTGTCCGGATATTTTGGCTTTGGACAAACTGATGGCAAGAGTATTATTAAGATTACTCCTTCCAGATTTGATTTTGGAAGGATCAAACAGCATGTTCCTGCCGAGTGTTTTTTTATCTTAAAAAATATCAGCAAAGCTCCTGTGATCGTTGAACGAAGTTGGGGCAGTTGCGGTTGCGCTACTCCTGACCGTATTACAAAACCAATCATGCCGGGTGATAGTGCTAAACTGAAAGTGGTGTATGATGCTGAAACGATTGGGTCTTTTACCAAGACAATCTTTATTCAATTAGCTGGTACGGAGCAACCTGCTACTGTGCAGATTACGGGGGTTGTGATGCATCCGGTTTTGTTTGAAAAGGGGAAGAAAGGGCAATAATCAATCGGCAAAAGGCAAGTTGGAAAATCCAAAAGACAAAAAACAAAAACCAAGGGAAGAAAGGAATGAAAAAGTGGAAGGCAGAAAGCAAAATACAAAGAGGAAAATTCAATAGTGAATTGTCAATAGTGAGTGGCTAAGAGTTTAAAAGAGGGCCCTTCGACTATCGCTCAGGATGAGAAAGACGGTAATGGTGTTTCTTTAAAATAACTAACTATGAAATTTATTTTTTTGATATTATTTATTTTTTGTGTTGGCCTTATTCAAGGGCAGGATGTGCCATTAAAGTTTAACCTTGCCAGCACAAAGATTGACAAAGAGAATTACCATATACGCATTAACGGTACTGTAGAAAAAGGCTGGTATGTGTATGCGGAGGATAATGCAGCGAATGAATTAGAAGGGTTACGACTGAATGTTGAAAATGCGCAATTATTAAAGCAGGAAGATTTCCTGGTGGATGTGGCACCAAGCACAATCACAGATAAGATTTTTAATACAAGATTGAAGATCTACAAACAAGAATTCTCTTTGTTGCAGATGATCACTATCAACGGGAAGGTGCCAACTGTTTTGAAACTTCGATTAAAAGGGTTTGCATCGAACGGATCAGAATTTATTCCTTTTGATCTTGTTAAAGAAGTTGCGCTGGATGGAGGTGTTGTGAGTAACCAAGACGTAACGTTAGAAAAGGTTGATCTGCAAAAACCTGTGATGAATTGCGGAGAGATACAAAGTGGAGAGAAGAGTTTATTGCTGATTTTCTTAATTGGTTTTGGAGGTGGGTTGCTGGCTTTGCTTACACCGTGTATTTTTCCAATGATACCGGTGACGGTTAGTTATTTCACGAATAAGAGTGCCACGAATTACACAAATGACACGACCTCACCCCCGGTGAGCTACGCTCGTTCCCGTTCCCGGGAACTCCTGAAAGAGAGGGGAGTGTTGAATGCAGTGTTGTATGGTGGTAGTATTTTTTTGATTTATGTTTTAGCATCTGCACCCTTTCATTTGATGGGTAATATTAACCCGCAGATATTTAATATGATTAGTACGAATGCGTGGGTGAATGTTTCCTTTTTTGTAGTGTTTATTTTGTTTGCGCTTTCGTTTTTTGGATTGTTTGATATAAAGTTACCTGCACGTTTTGCTAATGCATCAGGTAACAAAGGCGGAATCTTTTTCTTAGCACTGACGCTTGTGATTGTTTCGTTGACGAAGGGAATAGAAAAATACCAACGGCGGGAAGAACCGGTTTCCTCGGTCTATTGAAATTCCATGGATGAAATCAATATGAAATTATCGATTCAACCCGGCTTGCAAAAACCGTCCGGTTTTACCTTGATTGAACTGCTGGTGGCGATTGCGATCATTGCCATTCTCGCGGGTCTGCTTTTGCCCGCCCTCGGGAAAGCCAAAGAAAAGGCAAAAGGCATTTCCTGTTTAAGCAACATGGGTCAGATCAGTTTGGCCTCCGCGATGTATCGGGACGATAATCGAGGAATATTGATGCCGCTTTATTTTCAGCCGGGTAGTCCTTTTATGCCGGGTGATTTCAAGTATCATCCGGCCACTTACATCGTTCAAAATGGTGGCGGATTCTTCTGGCAGGATCGTTTGCGAGTTGGCGGTTACGCAAAGAGTAACAAGATTTTCGATTGTCCCTCCTTGATCAATCGCGCCGGGTTCTCCATTGGCGGCGGGATCAGCACCAACAACACTTT
>JAKFDY010000246.1:0-5477 GCA_036675885.1 Lacibacter sp.
CAATTTTTTTATTATTCGGAAATTTGTCATAGATAGTGTTAGCGATTGCTATCACTGATCGGTTTTGGTGCAAATAGAATTCCGCTACTTCCCTCAACAACGAGCTTTTTCCACTACCGTTTTCACCAATCAAGATATTAATGTCCTCATCAGTCACAGAAGGACTTATCAGTTCATTTGGAATATCGGGTCGAAAAACGAAATACATAATTTATCTATTAGAGTTAATTAATGATTGACGCAGGTATACCACTTTTTGTGAAGGCAGAAATCCTTTTTGCCGACTAGACCTGAAAAATGAATAACAGCCTCTTCGGTATGGATTTCGTTAATTTAATGATTATCCTGATGCATTTGCAATCAGATTTATTGAGAGCAGCACATTAAAACTCATTTGATAATAAAATATGTACTCTTCTCAAAATCATTAAAAGGGTTATACCAAAAAAAAGGAGTAGCGCATCGGTAATTACATTTGTCACGGACTTAAAATAACAATTATCTGTTAACGATAGAACTAAAAATAAGATTGCTACTATTGATAAAAGAATGCTAAATGAAATATTTGAATAAATTTCTTTAAGAAACTTCTTTTTTAAAGTTTCTTGGTTCCCATTTTCTTTCAGCTTAGTTACTACATCAAATATAATTACCAGAAGATTTAAAAGCAATCCAACAAATATCGAAAGTGATGTTATTAAAATATTGATTAAGTTGTCCGAAAGAAGAATACCAAAATAAAAAACAATTGCTGTTGACGCCGCAAATGGTATAATAAAAAATAACGCAAGGTCAGAAATGCTTATTCTTTCTGAGTTAGCATCACGTAATGTTTTAAAATGATCTATAACAATCTTCTTAATATTAATTTTGGTCAGCATCTTGGTCAGGATAAAGAAGGTTATTCAATTCAGATAATAATCTTTTAGCGGCTTCATCAACACTATTAAACGTTGGATGACCATCCAATCCTCTTTTTATTTCACTAGATATGTCATAATAAGCTCTAAATGTATTTAGGTTTCCCAAATCTATTGTTCTTGTGTCATTTCCTTGTTTAACTTCAATTTTAACTGTGTCATAAGAGAAGTTCTTTAATTCCATCAAACGAGTAACTTTTCCATTACCAAACAACAGACTATTTAATCTCTTTTTAATAGGGAAATTGGACCGTCTCTTTGCAACTATACTATATTCTACATACCCCTCTACTTCTTTCATGCTTTTAGTGTCAAAATAGGTGGCATAGTCACTTGGGATATCGAACCTTCTGAAAATTATCTTAGTAACATCACCATTAGATATAAACTGTCTTACTACTTCAGATGAAACCAGAGGATTGAATTCCACCGATAAGTTTGGATTTTTTGCTTTCAAAAAACCGTTAAGACTTTGACGGAATATTTTTGACATGCCAAATAGCCCGAAGCGCTGAAGTATTACAATTCCTTTGTCCTGTTTCTTAGGTAAGGTCATGATAAAGTAAAAGGGAAGCATCTCCGCATCGTCAACGGTACGTTTGTACTTTAATTTCCCCTTTTCTTTATCGATAATTTCACTTTCATACCCATACTCGCCCGTTTGAATTATTCCTGTTAACTGTCGTTTAATGGACTTAATGGTACTGTTATTTACTCGCAACACTTTTCTGTTTTCAACATCATTACTCAAAGTTGTTTCAATAAACTGAAAGTATTCTTGTACAAAACTTAAAAAGTCTTTGTGGGGTAAGAACTCATCCAGAAATAGATAATTACCAGTCTGACTGTCTTTGATTCTTAAGGTGTAAGAAGAAAGAGAAACTTTATTCATGAGCTAATATTCCTTTAAGATTTTTGTAAGGGGTAGCACAAACAAGGTACTTATCTATGTACATGCATTTCACAAGTTTGTATACGGCTACACTCTTATAATTATTGTTTCAATAATAGTTGTAAGGAGTATCCGGCGCTTCATTTCATCTCTTCTCCTGCACAGCAAGCAGGTATTCCGGGAGTAGCATGGAGTTTTGGGTGTATTTTCTCTGGCTGTTCCGGTGTTCACGGTAGCGGTTTCACAATGCTGGGCAGCACTAATATAGATAAATTTTTATCAACTTATTTCCACCTTTCAATTTTTGGAATGTTTATCAATAAGATTAGAGGGTAAAACCTCCGGGGATATGTGATAGAGAGAAAACAGATGTGGACGGAAAGCCTTGATTAGGAAGATGCTAGGTTGATTTATTCTCCAGCTTCAAATTTAAACCCCAAAATATCTTTTGAAGTCAGTTTGTATGTTTTAGCGATCTCTTGTAGTGTTTCAAACCGAAAATCAACTTCACCTTTTTCAATTTTTGCAAGTTTGCTGTTGTCAAGAGTTGAGGAATAAGAAAAGTCCAGCAAATTAGTTTCTTTCAATACTTCCAAGCGATGCTTCTTCAGATAAGCTCCGAATTCCTTCTTTATATCATATTTAGCTTTTCTTGGCACTGATATAAAGTTGACGGTGATAGTAAAAAAAGATTTGGTCGAATTCGACCAAACGATTATTTTAGCTGTAAGAAATATTTATTAAAAGCTAATCACGATAGTCTTTACTAGCGAAACGTAGGAAATTTCAAGTAGTACAAAGACGATAAGTGAATGGCTCGTACTTTTATAGTGCGAGCCCTCTTATCTGTACTATTGGTCTCCTACGACCACGCTAGTTGGTAAGTAGGGTTTCGCACTTTTTCTTACTAAAGACTCATCCCTTAGTTTTTCTGGATGAGAAAATCACTACCATACCACACCTTCATTTCTCTGAATTACTTTTTCAGTCAGTTACAAGTATTGACGGCGTCGAGCTATGTATACTTGCTCGGTTATCTCATTCTCTTTGCCTGCAAACCCAAGAACCCTGTGTAAACAGTGCTGGTAAAGCAAACCCACAAAAAGCTTTGCCGGCGGCACTCTCTTGCGTTTTCTCATGTTTAGGTTTCACAAGCCGCCGGTTTTTTATTCACCAGTCAACCCTTTCAGGCAATGAAACAGTTTTCATGCTTACTGGCCTTCCTATGGCTGGCACTAAACAGTTATGCCCAGCAGCAAGGCACAAAGCCACTCACCGTTGGCGATACCATTCCGCACATCATTTTAACTGATGTGGTGAACTTCCCCGTTTCTAAGATCCAACTATCTAACTACAAAGGCAAACTTCTTATTCTCGATTTCTGGGCCACCTGGTGCAACAGTTGCATCAGCACATTCCCAAAACTCGATACACTACAGTCAAAGTTTAATAACAGGCTGCAGTTTGTATTAATTAATAACCTTACCCGTACACTTAATACAAAAGAAAAGGTCGCCGATTTCTTTAAACAGAGAAAAGGGTTGGCCCGCAACCTTCGGCACATACCTGTTTGCACCGACACTACCATTCGTCTCACGCAGCTCTTCCCTTGTAAATTCATACCACATTATGTATGGGTTAGCCCGGCAGGTACTATCATTGCCATCACCGGTTCCGAGGCTGTAACCACAGCAAACATCCGTAAAGCCATTCGTGGCAAACCATTAGCGCTGCCAATAAAAAAAGAATAGTGTTACTCACTCACCCCTGCTCTCCGAAGCTTCAGCGTAGGAGAGATTCACGATTCACCCATAACTCTTAACTCATAACCTTTAACTGACATAGCATGAGAATACTAATCATTTTCCTCACACTACTTACAACATCCTTAAACGCCCAAACCATCAGCGGCACCATCCTCAACCACGAAAACCAACCCGTTGCAGGGGCTACCATTCAATCACTTCGTTCAGGCAACACCGTTAGCAGCAATAGTAAAGGAGCTTTCAGCATCCGTCTTTCGGTCTTTCCAGACTCTCTTTACATCACCCACATCAGTTATACCACGCAGTACATTGCTGTGACGGCAGTTGGCACACCCATAACCCTTAACCTTCAACCCTTAACTGTAAACCTTGAAACCATCGAAATAAACACCGGTTATCAAAAACTAAAACCCAATGAACTAAACGGCTCAGTAAGCCAGGTAAATAACCAATTACTTAACCAGCAGGCAGGCACCGGTATTTTAAAGCGTTTGCAAAATGTTACCCCTGGTCTTGCGTTTAATGAAAGCTTTCGTAACAGCAGCACGCAAAACAAAACAGGCATCAACATCCGTGGCTTGGGTACCATCAACGGCCCGCTCGATCCATTGATTGTGGTCGACAATTTTATTTATGAAGGCAATATCAATAACATCAACCCCAACGATGTTGAAAGTATCACCGTATTAAAAGATGCGGCCGCTTCTTCCATTTGGGGTGCAAGGGCAGGTAATGGCGTAATTGTTATTACCACCAAAAAAGCAAGCTTCAACCAAAAACTGAAAACAGAATTCAACAGCACTTTCAGTTATGCCGTAAACCCCGGTCTTTCTTACCGAAACGAGCTGTCGGTAAATGATTATATCGATCTCGAACAATTCCTGTTTGGCAAAGGCTTTTTCAACAGCAGCATTAACCAACGTCATATTCCTTTAACTCCTGCAGTGCAGGTACTGGCCAACAGGCGAAGTGGCCTTATCTCTGCTGCCGATTCTACTTCTCAGATAAACGCCTTGAAACAAGTTGATGGCAAAGCGCAATACACAAAATGGTTTTTGCAACCGGCCATCACCCAACAATATGCAATCAACTTGCGTGCAGGTACAGCAGCCATGTCCTGGCTCATAAGTGCAGCTTACGATAAATCGGCCGATCATCTCAATGCAAAAAATGATAAACTCAACCTGCGTATCGTTAACAGTTTTCGTCCGGTAAAAAATCTCACGGTGGATGTATCACTTTATTACACGGGTAATAAACATGAAAATGGTCGTCTCAATTACAACGCAGTATCAGCCATCAACAACCGCTATGTGCCCTATATGGCCTATGCTGATGACAATGGTAATGCATTACCTGTTTACCAGCAATACCGTAAAGCATGGACTGATACAGCAGGTGCAGGCAAACTTTTGCAGTGGGAGTTTTATCCCCTGGAAGAACATAAGCACAACAAGGCAACAACAAAAACCAACGATATCATTGCCAACGTTGCCGTGAATTATAAGATCATCAACGGCCTTGATGCATCAGTCAGTTACCAGTTTCAACAGCAATCAACAGTTGCTGAAAACCTGGCTTCTGTTGAAAGTTTTAGTACCCGCCAAACCATTAACCTGTTTACACAAATCAACCGGAGTAGCGGTACTGTTACTTATCCTGTGCCGTTGGGCGATATAGTAAGATCATCCAATGCAAGATCCGGCAGCCACAACATGCGGGGGCAATTAAACTACAGCAAACAATGGCAACAGCATCGTGTTATGGCAATGGCAGGTGCAGAACTGAGAACGGTTGATGGCAGTGGCAGTAGTGCAGTTTATTATGGCTATAACCAAAAACCTTTGCAGTATGCCATCGTGGATCACGTAAACTCCTACCCAACCATTGTTACCGGCA
>JAKFDY010000247.1:0-18446 GCA_036675885.1 Lacibacter sp.
GTAGCTTATACGCATGGTAGAATTTGCATCAGGATAAATTAAAGCTCCTTTGTTCTTCTCGAGCAAAGATTTTAGGTAAAGATTGTCCAGACGATTCTTTGTAGTTTGAAAATCACTCAAAATAGTTCCGAAATTATTCTTAACATAATCTGCCGGAATGAGGTTGACAGCATACATATATCCCGGATCCTTCTCCAGAGCCTCCTTTGTAGGATTAGCTAAAAATGCTCTTAACTTAACCGGGTCGATCAGGGCACTGTTTTTACAAAGGTAGTCCGCATAGTTTTCGAATGTAGCTTGCGGAGAGCCTTTCCAATAATCTTCAGCAATCAGCGTAATAAATTTCGGGTGCTGGGATTTCGGTACATCAGTATAGAAACCAGTTAAAATCTGAGCAAATATTTTCTTATCTGCGTTAGCCAGGTAAGTCTTCTCATAGTTGTTGACCAAATTATTTAGATTGGCATTTACTTGTTGGATATAGGCGGCGTCATCCTTACGGGCGTTCATCGCGCTGATCATAGCACCAAACTGAGAAGCATTTCTAACCCAGGGAGAAGCTAGTAAGCCTTCATTTATGTAGGTTAAATGTACAGCATATGGGTCGTAAAGATCGTAAGCCGATTTATACTGAGACATTAAATTAGACACTTCCGGCCTGGAAGCTGCCCAGGTTGTGAAAGCAGCTTCTTCTTTTTGCTTGCTATCGTAGATTTTCAGTCGCTTTAACTGCTCTGTCTGGCCGATATAATATTTCCAGTAGTTTGCAATGCTTGCATACTGGGACGACATTTTCAAACGGACATCTACGTCCTTATCCATCTCCTCTTTCCACGCCTTTAGACGGATATCGCGAAGTTTCACAGTTGTGGGGTTAGACTTTTCGATTGCGGTCTGAACTCCGTAAGAGGTAAGGTAACGATCTGTACGACCCGGGAATCCATAAACCATAGCAAAGTCGCCATTCTTTACGCCCTTGATTGATATCGGCAATGACTTTTTGGGGGTATATGGCTTGTTCGTTGCAGAATAGGCTGCTGCTTTATTATTAGCATCTGCATAAACCCGAAAGATGGAAAAATCACCGGTATGACGTGGCCATTCCCAGTTATCAGTATCACCACCAAACTTGCCCACACTTTCCTGTGGTGTGCCAACCAGCCGAATGTCTTTATAACGCTGATAAATGAATGCGAGGAACTGGTTGCCTTTAAACAAAGGGCTTACACGACATTCAATTGATTGATCAATGTTTGATAAACGCTGATTGATAGATGCAAGAACAGCAGCTTGTTTATCGGCTCTTTCTTTGCCACTTAATGAACCAAGTGAATCATTCACTTCTTTGGTAACATCAGTAATGCGTAAAAGAAACTGCACGGTTAATGCTGTACGGATCTCTTCGTTGTGATTTTTTGCATAAAAACCGTCTTGCAGGTAGTTATGATCAACTGTTGATGCAGAGGCAATGGAGCCATAACCACAGTGGTGATTGGTAAAGATCAACCCTTTGTTGCTGACGATTTCACCTGTACAACCGTTTCCGAAAATAATGATCGCATCTTTCAGCGATGCTTTGTTGATGTCGTACAATTGCTGGCTGGTGAGTTTCAGCCCTTTCTTTTGCATATCGGCATAAACCTGTTCGCCCAGTAATAAGGGCAACCACATGCCTTCATCGGCATAGCTTCGTAACAAGGTACATGTTACGATGATCGTTAAAATAATCTTCTTCATAGTTGTTTAATTTACGGGGGCAAACCTACGGAAAAAACCATCCGATGCGAACGATTGTTATCAGCTTTTAATGTCCTGTTTCTGCTGTGGTGCAGGGGAATTTTGTGCAGCTTGTTTACCGGACCCGCTGAAGTATTGATTGGTATGACAATTATCGCCATCGCAGCAAGGCAATGCATTGGTAAAACAAACAGGGCATTGATAATGACCATGCACATGTACCAGCTCAACAGTATGACCGCAAAACAAACATTGCTGCATACCTGAAATTAAGCAGGGCTAATGAAAAAACAAAACGGGGAAATTTAACGATAACCAATCCAACTCCTGTTTCTTGCATCGTACAGGAAGTAAGTATTATTGCTGAAACTGAAGTTGAGTTTATCTTTTACAATAGCATCAGCAGGCAACTTTAATTTCTGATACATCAGTCCGTCTGTTTTGCTGTACAATTCAATTTCTTTTGTTTCCACATTCAGCAAACCAAATTCAGCGTTGCTGATGCCGGTATAAACAACAGTGGTAGTATTATATTTTGTAAGCACTGCATTTGAATCAATTACAAGATCAGCAGGCGGTGGTATTTTTTTTGAATAACCGGTTTTCAGCAAAAAGGTTTTTTCTTTTACTTCTGCACCGGTAGCAGCATTGTAAGAAACTACAGTTGAACCTTTGAGAAAATGCACCAGGTTTTCACGCAGGTTGAATTGTGCAACTGAATTAGGATAAGGTTGCAACTGACCGGGTAAAAACGGTTTCACATCATACGGTATACCTGCATCATCCATTACATAAGTTACCCAACCACCGCTGCCAAATACATTTCCCTGGAAAGTTTTGAGAGCATTGTTGTACCATAATCCACGCACATCGGCCAATATAGAAAGATCTGGTGGCGACATCATTTCACCTACCTGGTTGAAATAAGCAAAGCTGTATGTTTTATTACCTGCTATGGTAGCATAGAAATTACGGTTCTTTCCGTTTTGTGCAACAGTGCCGCCATTTTCACCACCCCTAGGCATTTTCAGTTCTATGGTTTTGCGTAGTTGACGCACAGATTGTGCATTGATGCTGGCAACAAAAAAAATACTGCAAATAAAGAGGGATAAAATAAACTTCACCTGTTTCATTTTAAAACGGATTGATAAAGACTAAAATTAACGAAAGCTGCTGCACTTACTTGTTAAAAAATGAAGCCGAAGAGTTCCATCAGCAATGCAATGCTGATGTGTACCAGCAAACCGCCCCAGATGCTTTTGCTGTGGTAAGAGATGCTGCCGAGAATAAGTCCGCCAAAAAAACTACTCACTGCTTCCATCATGGGCTTACCAAGGTGAATGGAAAAATAAAACAATGCCACCGGCAAAAGACATTGCTTGCCGATGAGTTTTGAAAGAGCAAGAATAAGAAAACCACGAAAGAAAAATTCGATGGTAAAAAAATCAGCAGCATAGGCCGTTTCAAATAATAAATAATGAAAAGGGGTTGCTTCATTACCCAATTGCCGGCCAACAATTGCTGCTTTGGGATATACCAGCGAAAAGTCATGTTGTAACGATGCCCAGATAAGCAGCGGTAACATAAAAGCGATCAGCAGAGAATAAGTCTTTAGTGATTGTGTTCGTCTGATTCCATACAAATTCCACTTTTTTTCCAATGCCCAATGCATGAGCATGAGCAGTGGTAACATAACCAGCAGCGCCCCGAACCAGTTGATCGGTTGTTGAAAAACTGTTTGGTAATTACCACCAATGCTGCCTGGCAATAACTTATGAAAAGGCAATGCAACTTTTAAGGCAAAGAGAATTGGTGCAGCAATAAGTATAAATTGGACTTGTTTCTTTTGAAAAAGCCCCGTTCCGTTTTGAATAAGAAACCCGGCTGTGAAAAAGAAAAAGAACAACAAACTGTACCAAACAAGTGCGAACAGAAAAGGAACGTTACGCAACCAAAACGAAACAGGCGTATAATAGTTAAGAAAACAGACAGCAGCTATCAGCAAAAAGCTAATAGCATATTTTCTGAACATTGCAGGGTGCAACAGGTCGGCAGCAGTAACGTTGAGCAGTTTTTTCAATGTGGGTGGTTGAGCTGCCAGAAAGATACTCAGCTTCCACTAAGAATTCAACTTCTGCCACAGAATATCTTTCAGCTCAGTCAACCCCTTGCCGGTTACAGAAGAAATAAATACATGCGGTACATTCTTCGGTAATTCTTTTTCTATCGCTGCTTTCAGCTCATCATCCAGCATATCGCTTTTACTGATGGCGATGATGAATTCTTTCTGCAGCATTTCAGGATTATATTCTTCCAGTTCCTTGTGCAGAATTTCAAATTCTTTTTTATGATCGTCACTATCGGCCGGAATCAAAAACAACAACACTGCATTCCGTTCAATATGGCGCAGGAAACGATGACCAAGACCTTTCCCTTCAGCAGCACCTTCAATAATTCCCGGCAGATCGGCAATGCAAAAACTTTTTCCGTCACGGTATTCTACCATACCGAGCTGTGGCACCAACGTTGTAAATGCATAATCAGCAATTTTTGGTT
Source organism: Lacibacter sp. (assembly GCA_036675885.1). Classification (GTDB taxonomy): domain Bacteria; phylum Bacteroidota; class Bacteroidia; order Chitinophagales; family Chitinophagaceae; genus Lacibacter. The sequence goes on from JAKFDY010000247.1 coordinate 4,294, forward strand.
TAGCAGCAGTGATCGAAGAAAGCAAGGTTGATTTTCCGGCATTTGGAAATCCAACCAAACCAACATCGGCCAATACCTTTAACTCCAACAACATCCAGCCTTCCACACCCGGCTCGCCCGGTTGTGCATGTTCGGGTGCCTGGTTAGTAGGGGTTGCAAAATTGGCATTACCCAAACCACCACGCCCGCCTTTCATTAATATTACCTGCTGACCGTGTTCCAGGATTTCCGCTTTTACTTCACCGGTTACTTCATCACGGGCTATAGTGCCAAGCGGCACTTCAATAATGATGTCTTTACCATCTTTACCCGTCATATTGTTTTTACCACCGGGATCGCCATCATCGGCCAGTACATTTTTATAGTAACGTAAATGGAGTAAGGTCCAGAGTTGAGAATTGCCTCTTAAAATAATATGTGCACCCCGGCCACCATCACCACCATCGGGTCCCCCAAAGGCTGTGAGTTTATTCCGCATAAAATGTTTAATGCCCGCACCACCATGTCCGCTGCGGCAAAATACCCGTATGTAATCAATGAAATTCTTTTCCATGCTGGCGGCAAAGATAGTTTTTATGGACCGAGCAGCCGTATTTCTGTTCAACTGCATTGGCGTCGCACACTTAATCGCATTACTAAGCTGGCTAAATAAATTTAATTTTCAGAAAATATTGAAAATTCGGAAAATAAGATTTAAATTTGTTCTGTCATTCAATCAAACGGATTTTATGAACATATTCGCCTACATCATTTACTTACTGCTCACTTATCTTATTACGGTACATGTAGGATTGAGATTTTACAAAAATGGCAGGCTCTACATCGTGAACTTACTCAACGGAGATGAAGAGCTGACGAATTTCATCAACAGGTTATTACTTGTGGGCTATTATCTTCTCAATCTTGGTTATGCAGCTATGATGATCAGCGTTTGGGAAACAATTACAAACTGGATTGATCTGTTCGCCAGTATCTGCATCATGACCGGCCGCATTATGCTGACACTCGGAGTGATTCATTTCATGAATATGACAGTTATTTATTTTCTCAGCAAACAAAAACAATCTCCTCTAACTTCTAAAAAGAAATTATCATGAACACTTCTTTTACCTTCGCCGCCTATCTTATTTATCTTCCTGTTGTTATTTTTCTTACCTGGTATGTAGCCTATGTACTGTTTAAAAACAGCAGAACATTTATGCTCGATATTTTTCATGGCAAAGAAGAAATAGCCACTTCAACAAATACATTGTTTAAAACAGGCTTTTACTTATTGAATCTTGGTTTTGCATTGGTGATCATGGAGATAGCATCAGAAATTCTTGATGGACAAACAATGCTGGAAATACTGAGTTATAAAATAGGTGGATTCAGTATTTACTTAGGTCTCATGCTTTTCTTTAATCTCTACCTTTTTTTCAGGGGAAGAAGAGTTTCAAGAGAACGAAGCCGCATTGCTGAACTTGTGAAAAATGCTGAACAGCGAAATGCATAATTTTTTAAAGCAAACGCCCCAGTTAACCGGGGCGTTTGCTTTTATTCTTTTAGTTTCTTCCAGTTCTCGTACAATTTATCCTGTTCCGGTCTGTCAGCAGGAATTTCCCGCAGTGGTTCGCAGGCTTCCCATTCTTTCATCATCTCGATGGGTAAAGATTGATAGAGTTGTGTTCCTTTTGTTTTCCAACTTATCATTTCATCACTTACTTCTTTTATCTTTTTGGCAGGGTTCCCCACAATTAAACTTCTTGGTTCAAACACATCGCCTTCTTTAATAAAACTCAACGCACCAACAATACATTCATCACCCAATACTACATTATCCATGATCACACTGTTCATACCAACTAAACAATTGCGGCCAATGGTTGCACCATGTATTACTGCACCATGACCGATATGTGCTCCTTCCTTCAATAAAACTGTAACTCCGGGGAACATATGAATGGTGCAATTCTCCTGCACGTTGCAACCATCTTCTATTACAATGCCACCCCAATCGCCACGCAAGGCAGCTCCCGGTCCAATATAACAATGCTTACCAATAATAACATTGCCGGTTAATGTTGCTTGCGGATGAACAAATGAAGATTCATGCACAACCGGGATGAAGCCTTTGAATTTGTAGATCATATTTAGTAGATAAGTAAATAGGTATATAAGTATAAAAGTAGATAAGTAAGACAAGTGGTTACCTCTTGTTGTTTTTTGCTTGCTCCGTTTCTTTCTTTGTGCGTAAGTAGGAAATGTAGCCGTTCGTCATTTTTTCAACTTCCCTGGCTTTCTGTTTATAGTAATTCAATTTATCTATTGTTATGTAAGCTTCGTCCAGCGCATCAATTAAATGATTGATCGTTTCAGAAAGAGATCCTCTCGCCTGTACACAGTAATGCGTTTGATCTGCATAGGTAAATCTTCCATGACCTTCTGCAATAAGGCTATTGAACGAACGGGAACTACGGATAAGCTGATCTGTTAAACAAAATTTTTTTTCCGATGGAAAGCTTCGTGCCTCTCTGATTATTTCTTTTTTTAACTCTCTTGCTTTTTTCCATAGCTCAAGATGTTCAAAACCGAAATCAGTGTTTTCCCTATAGGCTAAATTGATAGTTAAAGTATAAAATTTAAGCTACTTGTTTTACCTAAATACTTATTTACTCTTTACTTACTTATTCCTCACCAGCTCTTTCCCCGGTCTATAACATGTTCCCTTAAACTGCGCCACTAAATGATCTTTCTGATTGTATATCTGGATATGATACAAACCGGTTGATCGTCCGTTGTGTAATTCTTTTGCTTCAGCTGTTAATACATCACCCACATGTACGGGCTTAATAAAATTGATGGACGTATCTAATGCTACTGATAAATTGTTACGGTTGTTGCAGGCAAATGCAAAGGCACTATCGCCCAAAGAGAAAGCAACACCACCATGAACAATGCCAAAGCCATTGATCATTTCAGGCCGAACGGTCATTGTTATTTTGCTGTATCCTTCTTTAATATCGATCACCTGTATGCCCAGCCATTGACTGAACAGATCCTGTTGCATCATATGATCGACCACTTCTTTAGCTGATGGCATATATTTTTATTTAAACTTGAATAAAATTGGTTGTTTTCTTAATTGCAGTTATGGCGCTGAATAATTTATCCATATCCTGCTGCGAGTTGATGGCATGTAATGAATAACGAAGGTAGATATCCTTCTCCTGTCGCATGACCGGTATTTCAATTTTGTATTCATTGAACAAATGCTTTTGCAGTTTTTCGGGTTCAGCCGTTTTTATTTTAACGCTGAGTAGCTGTGCAATAAAATCATCTGTAACCGGTGCTAACGGTTCAGTTTGCAGCAGCCTGCAAAATTCAGCCGCATTATCCTGCGTTAATTTCCTGTAATGCGCTGCAACATTCACCCAATCATGTTTCTCCATAAATGCAATAGCATCTGGTATGGTTAAGAAAGCAGAGAAATCACGTGTGCCCTGCATCTGGTGATAATCGAGGAACTGCGAATGTGAAGGATGAATAGCGTTATACCCCCAGCTCACCGTCAACGGATCGAGCCATGACTGCAATTCTTTCTTTACATATAAAAAGGAACTTCCTTTTGGCGTCATCATCCATTTATGGCAGGCACCTGTGTACATATCGGCCTGCATGGCCTGCACATCAACAGTTACCTGTCCCGGTCCATGAGCCCCGTCAACAAATGTGATCAATCCTTTTTCTTTTGCAATGGCGCAGATCTCTTCAACGGGAAAACGAAGACCTGTAGCGCTTGTAAGATGACTGATAAATATCATTCTTGTTTTAGCAGTTAACCCCTGAAAGAACTGTTCAATAAAATCTTCTTTACTGGTGAGTGGTAACCGGATGGGTTGGCGTTTATAAACAGCACCTGCTTTTTTACAGTAATAATTCCACGTTCTGTCGCAGGCACCGTACTCAAGATTAGTGCTCAGTATTTCGTCGCCGGGTTTCAGATCAAAACTTTTGGCAACAATATTTACCGCATAAGAAGGGTTGGGTACAAACACCACATCATCCTGATGGCAATTAATATAATTACCCAAAGCCTTTCTCGATTGCTCAAGATATTGCGGCCCATTTACAGTAATAAACTGTACGGCTTCCTGCTCCAGCTCCAGTTGATATTGCTGGTAACGTTCAAACACAGGTTTGGCACAGGCACCAAATGATCCATAGTTTAAGTATGTGATGTCTTTACGAACCAGGAATTGAGATGACAGATCTTGCATAGCAGATAATTGTTCAATAAGTTGATGATATATTTAATACCCTGCAACAAAACGAAATGCTGTTGAATTGCAAGGGATGCAAACGAAATTCAGCAAATTCCATGGTTTCAGCAAAGTACAGTTTTGAAAATAAATAATCAGTTGACTGGAGTTGCCGGGTAGCGCATCAAATTGCCGATTCTGATAACTGTGAAAAGTCTTTTGAAACGAAAACACGAAAAGCACCTACGTAGTCAATATTTCCCAGCTCATTTAAGTATAAACTGGTACTGCAAATAAGTAGTTCGTTAAAACCTGTAGTAGACAAACTGATTATACAACTGGTGCTTGCTCTATAAGTGGAACTGACTAGTTCCTTTAATTTTATCTCTTAATTGAACCAAAGGTTCACTTTAGTCATCAACCTTTTACATATCCAATGAAAAATTTTTTAGCTGGAATTCTCTGTGCATGTGCTGCGGTAAGTGCAGGTGCTCAAATTGGTATTGGAACCACTTCGCCAACTTCTACTTTGGATGTGAGAGGATCATTATCGCTTAATTACCGATCGTTTACGGCCTCAACTTCAGCCGCATCAACCGATAATACATTATTATTTACGGGCACTTCGGCTGCAAATCTTACGTTGCCTGATGCCGCTGGTTGTGCAGGACGAATCTATTCCATCAAGAATGCAAGCACAACAAGTCCTTTGCCGGTGTTGACCGTTGCCACTACTTCTTCGCAAACCATCGATGGAGCTTCATCATGGCTGCTCAACGATTCAAAAGAAATTCTTACAGTGGTAAGTGATGGAGCTAACTGGAACATCACCAGTGCGGGTGTGGCCAAAACAAGAAACAACTATGTGCTTGTGCAATCAGAAGCAGATTTTCCAACTCCTGTGGCGGGTGTTATTACATTGGCAGCTGGCACAACGTATGAAGTAAACGGCACCATTTATTTAACCAGTAAGATTAACCTGAATGGTTGCTATCTCGTTGGTATGGATGCCAATAATGATAAACTGATTTATACACCGGGAAGCGGGGAGTTATTTACGGGTACCAAAGGAGGCAGCATCAAAACACTTACACTGGCTGCAATTACTACCGGTTCAAAACTATTTAATCTTGATATGGGCGTAACTGAAACTCTATTGTTCAGAGATAATATTGTTGCAAGCTGTAAAGATATTGGGTTAGTGAAAGGGGGATACATTGTTTTCTTCAGTGTAATCAATTATTCAGGAAATACTTCCGGGATAACATTTGAAAATAACACCAATCTTCTTCTTGATAATACAGCATGGTTTCCCACCAATGCCGGCACATTTGAAAAACTGGTGGGCACATTTGGCGTAATAGAGAAACTTGGAGGTTTCAGTCAACCAATGTCCACATCATCTGCCACTGCTCTTGATGTAAGTGGAATTACAAGTATAACTGATGCAGGCAATTTGAAAAATACTGCATTCCTTGGAACAGGTACAAGAGTAAATGGAACATTTTCAGGAAAGTGGGAAGTAGAGTGCGCAGGTATAACTACAGAAAAAGATGATGTGGCGTCTGGAAATCTTTACCTAACCAGTACAGCTGCTACCACGTTCTCCGCTACAAACACACCCACAAAAGTATTGTGTACAACAACTGCCGTAGGTCTTTTTAGAGTGAGCTCGCCTTCAAGTAACCGCTTGGTATATGATGGTATTAAAACACGTCGGTTCTCAGTTACAGGTTCTGTTAGTGTAACATCTTCGTCAGCCAATAAATATTTTTCTTTCTATATCTATAAGAATGGCGTAAAACTTCCTGAATCAGAACAGGCGATGCGTTTATCTACCGGTGTAGATAAGGGATCGCTTACAATTACCTGTACCGTACAACTTTCTACAAATGATTATATAGAAATCTGGGCTGAAAATACATCTGACGGAGCAGGCATGACGGTTGAAACACTAAACCTTACCATTAAATAAAGCGATAGGTATTCATCATTTTCCAAATGTTATGAAGAAAATAATCTGCTTCCTTATATTTTATTCTGCTGTGCTTTTAACAAGTGCACAGGTTGATATTACAAATAACGGGATACTTTATATTACCGGCAGTACCGATACTGTTTCTGTTACCGGCAACTTTACGAATGTTTCTTCTGCATCGCTCACGAATAATGGCAGCTTTTATGCGAAACAGAATTACACAAACAACCAGGTTTCAACACCGGTTGGAACAGGTGAGTTGATTTTGAATGGTACAGGTGCACAATACATCAGTACCACCAGCACTTCAGCTTTTTATAAACTGACTATTAATAAAGCATCGGGGCTTGCAGCACTTTCTTCTGCTGTAACAATCAATAATACCCTAACGTTTACAGCAGGAAAATTGTCGTTGGATAATTATGATATGACCATTGCAAACGATGCAACGATTAGCGGAGCGGGTACAAACACATACCTGGTTGCAACTGGAACTGGTGTATTAAAACAGCAGATAGCAGCATCAGGCGCTAAAGCATTTCCTGTTGGCACTTCAGCGGCATACACACCAATAACTATTTCCCTGGCAGCGCTTTCAACAACCGATGTGTTTAATGTACGGATGTTGCCTGCTGTATATTCAAATGGAACAACAGGAAACACGATGAACTCGAACTCGGTTAACGCAACGTGGATGGTTTCTGAAACCGTAAATGGAGGTTCAAATGCAACGCTTACCTGTCAGTGGCCAGCATCGCTGGAGCTTGCCGGCTTCAACAGGGTATTCAGTCGTCTTGCACATTACACTTCATCTGCATGGGATTATGGGTTTGAAAACATCAATGCATCGGGCTCAGATCCATACACTGTTACACGTACAGGGTTTACCAGTTTCTCACCATTTGCAGTAACCATGCTCATGGCTGTTTTGCCTGCAGGTTCACTCGAAGTAAGAGGTAAAAATAATGGAAATGAAAACCTGGTCAACTGGTCAACCACGTCAGAACAAAACACTGCTTATTATGCTGTTGAAGCATCATTGAACGGAACTGATTTTACAGAAACAGGAAGAGTAGTGGCTGCAGGAAACAGTGCCAGTTTACGTACATATAATTTCGTTCACCGGCAGATCAATCACCAGTCGTATTACTATCGTGTTAAGCAGGTGGATGCAGATGGAAAGATTATTTATTCAAAAACAATCCGTATAAATGTTGCTGCGTTCAGAGCGGCTACACTTTACCCCAACCCGGTAAAAGATAAAACAACCATCAGTTTTTCTTTACAACAGAGTTCATCTGTCACCGCAAATATTACTAATACATCAGGCTTGTTGATCTATACCTTAAAGCAGCGTTATGCGAAAGGCGATCATAAAATGAATCTTGATCTGGGCATGCTCCCAAAAGGATCATATATTTTACAACTGAAAGATGATGTTGGAAATGTGAAAACGTTCCAATTTATAAAAGCAAATTAAAATTGCTTCCGAAACCACCTGCCCGGGCCTGTTGCATTTTTGCAGCGGGCCATTTTATTTTCCTTTGAAATTTGCCTGTCTCTTTTCGAGAAATGTATTAATGCCTTCCTGGTAATCTTCTGTTTCTGCAGCTTTTTGTTGAAACTGATCTTCAAGCTGCAATTGTTCTTCCCAGGAATTGGAAAAGGAATAATTCAACACATGTTTCGTGTACGCTAAACCTTTGGTTGGCATATTAGCCAGTGTATGAGCGATCTTTTTACTTTCTGCTTCAAACAGATCAGCAGCAAATACTTTATAGATCATGCCAAAACGTTCAGCATCGCTGGCTGAAACTTTATCACCCGTCATCATCAGGGCACTTGCTTTTTGCCAACCGATTAATCGGGGTAGTGTAAATGTGCCACCACTGTCGGGTATCAAACCAATTTTTGAGAATGCCTGAATGAAGGAAGCCGATTCTGCTGCAACAACAATATCGCAACATAAAGCCATATTGGCGCCTGCACCGGCAGCTACTCCGTTCACGGCTGCAACAACAGGCTTGGGTAAATTTCGGATGCGTTTAACTATTGGATTGTAATGCTCTGATAGAATTTGTGCAAGCTCAATTTTGTCTTCGCCTACCAATTCGCCGATATCCTGCCCTGCACTGAACGCTTTTCCTGCACCGGTTATATACACACAGCGTATTTCGTGCAGTGATGCACATTCGTCAAGCTTGTTTTGTAACAGCAGTGCCATTTCACGATTGAACGAATTGAATTTATCGGGACGATTCAATGTGATGTAAGCAATGGAATCTTTTATTTCAAACAGAATAGATGACATATGCAGCAATGTTAGGTATTAAAAATATGCGTTAGATGTCAAAGCTTTTTACGCCTTTATGTTTCAATAAAAATTCATTTACGATATCATAATCATGTTTTGGTGCACCGATGCGGTAGAGGTAAATGGCATCATTATTCTCTTTGTTCATCTTCATGCAACGAAAATTGATGTCGTGTGATGCAAAGAATTTTTCCATCTCTTTTTTAAATTCATCGCTGGTGTCATCGGTCCTGATCTTGTAATCTTTTACTTTATGCAGACGGTTAATGAAACGTTGTACCGGCTCCAGCACAAATAATGCAATCACTACCATGCTGCTTACTACAAACGCAAGCGGATAGTTGTGATAACCGATGGCCATACCTAATGCAGCAGTGATCCAGATAAGTGCAGCTGTGGTTAAACCATTCACCGAAATGCCTTCTTTAAAAATGACACCTGCACCAATAAAACCAATACCCGTTACAATATTACTGGCAATGCGATCGGGACTAACTGTGTTACTTTCTTTGGAAAGAATGGTGTACAAACAGGAACCCACACAAATAAAGATCATGGTTCGAAAACCGGCGGGCTTACTTCTGAACTCACGTTCAAGTCCAATCACTGCACCAATGATAAAAGCAATGGAAACCTGTGCAGCTTCTTCTAAGTAGATGGTAATATCCATAAGATGTATCCTTTAAACAAGGAACAAGTTAGTAAATGTAAGAGAACAATAGTATGTGCAATTAAACTTTGCGAAACAAAGAATAGCAGTAAGGTTTAATAAATTCTTTCGAATGATCTGATAGTTGTATGACCACGTAGTAGTTTACTGATTGTAGGAATAAAATTGTAAAGAGGGGGTTCGACTCCGCAGGAGTCACCACATTTATTTTACAGGAGGCTCCTCCGGAGCATGATCTAAAAGATGTTGTAATAAAAATTAAGGCGCTATGATTTTTTCTTGAATGGATCAGGCATTAAAAAAGGCCACCGTTAACCGATGGCCTTTGTATATGCAATTAGAAATGATTAAACATATTTCGTTACTCCCGGTACAGCAACAGGATAATAACCATCATCATTTGGAAGAATTGGAGGTGCTGCATCCCAATCATATTTCTTTGGTTGAAGATTGAGGTTGGATACTAAGATTTTATCCCACTCCAGCATTTGCCCGGAGTAAGTTGCCATACGACCCATGATGGCAGTAAGTGTACTCTTTGCACCAATTTCTGCATCAGCAAATTTGTATTCACCTTTTGCAATGGCTGCAAACAGTTCATCATGTTCGTTCTGGTAAGGATTGTTTTCTCCTTTCTTATCAAACTGGAAAATGGGTTTTCCCTTTGCATCAAGAATTGTTGCTGCATCGCCTTTAATACTTCCTTTTGTGCCAACGATCAATTCATCTACACGGCTCATAGTGCCAGGAATATGACGGCATTGACTGTTCAACACAGATCCATCAGCATAGGTAAACTCCACAAAGTGATGATCAAAAATTTCACCATGATCTTTTCCTTTACGCACTTGTCTTCCACCCATACCTTGTGCTTTCACAGGAAAAGCACCCTTAAACCAGTTCACCACATCAATATTGTGAATGTGTTGCTCTACAATATGATCGCCGCAAAGCCAGTTGAAATAGTACCAGTTACGCATCTGGTATTCCATTTCTGTTTGTCCGTATTTGCGTTTGTTCACCCACACACCATCATTGTTCCACCATGCCTGTGCAGAAGTAATATCGCCAATCAAATTTTTGCGTTTGAATAACTCACGGTAAGAATTTTGATAACGGCGTTGCAAACCAACAACCACATTCAGCTTTTGCTGTTTTGCTTTTTCAGCAGCATCTAGTACTCGGCGGATACCAACAGGATCAGTTGCTACCGGCTTTTCCATAAACACATGCTTGCCTTTGTTGATGGCTTCTTCAAAATGAATGGGGCGGAAACCCGGAGGTGTTGTAAGGATCACCACATCGGCCAATGCAATTGCTTTTGCATAGGCATCAAAGCCAACAAACTTCCGTTCTTCAGGCACATCTACTCTTCCTTTTACGGAACCACCTGAGCCATCATCTCTCGTTAATGTTTTATAACAATTGTCGATGCGATCACGGAATGCATCGGCCATTGCCACCAGCTTTACATTTTGTTTGGTAAGCAAAGCCTGCATGGCAGCGCCGGTACCACGACCGCCGCAACCAACCAATGCAACCTTAATGGTTTCATCGGCACCGGAAAAGAAATTAGCATTTGAAAACAGCGGACTCATGATGAGCCCACCGGCAAGCAGCGAAGAGTTTTTTACAAACTCCCTGCGTGATTTGTTATCGTTGTTCATGAAGATGGTTTAGATATTTACAGTTGATAGTTTTTTGTTGCTACAGGAGTTCTTCCAATTCCTGAATCCCAATTCCTTACTTCCTGATGTTACCCCGTCCGACGAGGGCGTCTGACGGAACGTTCGTACTTCGTACCTCTTACTTTCTTCATCAGTCTTCTCCCAAATATTTTTGAAAGAACGCTTCTGCTTCTTCTGCACTTGGTTGTTTCAACGGACGGATGATGCGGAAACCAATAAACGGTGCATCGGCATTCCACCATTTGCTTCTTGGTATCTGCGGATCACGACGGTTCCATACAGGATCAGATTTTATACGGTTTGCACTACGCAAATCTTTTGCTTCATCCTGGTACGTTCCGCCTTTCACTGTTCTTGGATAACGTGCTGTTGGTTCAATCAATGGATTACTTGCATTATCGCCAATAGTTGTAAAATATGTTTCACTGTATTGATCCAACACCCATTCGCCAACATTGCCCAGCATATCATACAAGCCCCATGCGTTGGGTTGCTTCTCTCCAACTTTATGATAACGGTTATCGCTGTTATTTTTAAACCAACCGTATTTCTCTAATTGTTTTACATCCGTTCCAAATGGATAAACAGTTGTTGCGCCTGCACGACAGGCATATTCCCATTCGGCTTCAGTTGGTAAGCGAAAGAACACGCCTGCTTTTTTATACAACCATTTGCAATACATGAGTGCGCCATACTGCTGCATGCTGTTGGCAGGAAATCCACCTTCCTTGCCCATGCCCAATGTCATATCAATATAAGGAGAGCTGGGCCTGGTTACTGCATCAACTGCTGTATTCTGGCTGATTGATTCATCTAAAAAGAATGCGTTGAACTCATCATAAGTAACTTCATAAGCACCCATCCAGAACGCATCTACTTTCACTTGGCGTTGCGGTGTTTCATCTGCTTCTTTCAATTTGTCTGCATCGCTGCTGCCCATCATGAATGTGCCCGCAGGGATAGCAATCATTTTACTTTGAAAATTACTTGAAGGAATGGCCTGTAGATAAGTGCGAAAAGATGTGTCAGTAGTTTGTGCCTGAACAAATGCAGCCGCGGCAAGAATCGGAATTGAGAGTAAAATCTTCTTCATAACAATAAAGGGAAGGTGAAAATTACTGAATCTATTGAATACGAGTGTTAGCGAAATGTGAATGACAGTATTTCTTTCCTGTGAAACCGTTTGCGCAAAGGAATAAATGGAGTTCTTTATTATTAAACTTAGTTGCTAAATTGGGACCCCAAACAAACAACTATGCAACGCAGACAATTTCTTCAACAATCAGTATTGGCAGGAGCTGCCGCTGTAACAGGTACAAGTGCTTTAGCCGAATCAGACAAACTTCAGCCGGCAGAAAGGCCTTTTCAGTTAGATTATGCATTTCATGCAGGCATGTTTAAAAATCATGGCGGCGAAAGTTTTTTAGATCAGATACGCTGGGCATATGACCAGGGTTTTCGCAGTATTGAAGACAATGGAATGATGGGTCGCTCAGCAGATGAACAAAAGAAAATTGGTGATCTGTTAGCAAAGCTGGGCATGCGGATGGGTGTGTTTGTCATTACATCTGATAACTGGCATTGGATTACATCGCTCACCAGTGGTAAGCAGGAGTGGGTTGATAAAATGATGAAAGATTGTAAAACAGCAGTAGAAGTAGCCAAACGTTGCAATGCAAAATGGTTAACCGTTGTACCAGGAAATTATGATCGTCGCTTATCACTCGATCTGCAAACCGCAAATGTGATCACCGCTTTGCGTAAAGGAGCTGAAATATTAGAACCACATGGTTTGATTATGGTGCTTGAAGCATTAAGCGATAATAACGATTTGTTTTTACGTGGCACCGATCAAACCTATATGATCTGCAAAGCAGTGAACAGTCCTTCCTGCAAATTTTTGTTTGATATGTATCACATGCAACGTAACGAAGGCAACATCATTAAATCCATAGATCGTGTGTGGGAAGAGACCGGTTATTTCCAGATTGGTGATAACCCCGGCCGTAATGAACCAGGCACCGGTGAAATGAATTACAAGAACATTTTCAAACATATTCACAAAAAAGGCTTCAAAGGAATTTTGGGGATGGAACATGGCAATGCGGCTCCGGGAAAAGAAGGTGAGCTGGCGTTGATTAAGGCGTATAGAGAAGCAGATAGTTTTTGATTGCAGATTTGAGATTTACGATTTTAGATTTGGTGACATCGCATCATACTGCAATCGTAAATCCCAAATCTAAAATCCTCAATGGCATTTGAAGTAATCGAACGGTTCTTTGCAATCATCGCATTGGTATAATGCTTTGCAGGCTGTTGATCCAAACTCGCTGATGCGGTGTGTGTGGTAAGAATTGCAGTGCGGACATTGAACCGCTTCACTGGCTGCAAACAATTTATCGTTACAAACCTGTTGTTTAGGATTAGGAGGAGCAATGCCGTATTGTTTCAGTTTTTCTTTTCCTGCTTCGGTCATCCAGTCGGTAGTCCATGCAGGTGAAAGTATCGATGTGATCTTTACATTTTTATATCCATGCCCGGCTAATGCAAGACGGATGTTCATCGCAATCATATCCATTGCAGGACAACCGGTGTAAGTAGGAGTGATGATCACTTCCACCTCGCTTCCATTTATTTTTACTTCACGAACAATTCCCAAATCAAGTATCGTTAGTACAGGAACTTCCGGATCAACTACTGTACTAAGTATTGACCAGATTTTTTGTTCTGTTGTTGATGCGTTGATATGTTGCTCGTAATTATTCATGCTGTTGACAAGTTCCTCCCCTTCGGGGAGGTTAGGTGGGGCTTGGGCTTTACCACTTCGCTCCCGGATAAGTACGTTGCAGGTATTGTAATTCTGTTAAGATATAACCGAGTTGTTCTGAATGAAGTCCTTTCTTACCGCCCGATTGCATAAATACATCTTCAGGTACAGGAAGTTTTGCTTCATCAAATAGCGCCGTTACTTTTTCCATCCAAGTTTGTTTGATGGAAGCAAGATCAATGCCCATTGCTGTTTCATAATCTGCAGCTTCAAACAGTTCACCGGTATAACGCCACAGTTCATCAATGGCATGTAACATGCGTTTATGACTTTCTTCTGTTCCATCGCCCAAACGAATCACCCATTCACTGCTCCAACGAAGATGATACGTTGTTTCTTTAATAGCCTTTGCTGCAATGGCAGCTAATTGTTCATCCTTACTTTGCTGCAGTTGCTGAAACAATAATTGCTGAAACTGGCTGAATAGAAATTGAC
>JAKFDY010000248.1:0-15767 GCA_036675885.1 Lacibacter sp.
AATGCACCTGTATGCTTCCATCATTACGCAATGTAACACGATTATCAGATGATGGAAGATCTTCAGCAGTAAGCCAGAAATCAATCGTCATTTCTTTTAATTCATTGTATGATTTGCCCGGGGCAATTTTTTCAGCCATCCATAAAATACTGTCAGGATCGTTACGGCCCATCAGTTGAATTTCTCCCAAAGGATATTCGCTGTCACCGGCGCCATGATAAAAATCTGCAAGACCAAGACTTTTTTGAAAAACACTATCGTTCTTCTTTTTTGTAAAGGCAACCAGGCATCCGTTATGGTGTAACATTAAATTGCGGCCAACCTGGTTGCTGCTGTTTGCCAACCCTGTTGGATGTAATTCATTTGCGCTTCGTAGAAACAATGCTGCACTGTTTACAGCGCCACATGCAACGATCACCATCTCTGCTGTGAAATGCATTTCTTCATCATTTACAATTGCTTCAACACCTGTTACACGTTTTCCTGTTTCATTTGTAACCAATCGTTTTGCATAGGCATTGGTGAGGAGCGTGACGTTTTGTTTTGCTAATGCCGGTCGTAATACAATGGTATGTGCATCAGCTTTTGATTCAGTAGGATCGGGGAAGCCATCAAAATTTTCCAATATCACAGGCGATTCGTTTGAATTAGTATCCTGTGGTCTTTTCATACCCATCGGTAATGGAAAAGGATGCAACCCCAACTGTTTCATTTTTTCTGACAGGTCAGCAATCACAGGTTCATATGGCAAGGGGGGAAACGGATAGCTGTAAATTGTTTTTGGTTCGGTAGGATCTGTATGGCGTTCGCCATGTACATGATATAAAAATTCAGCCTGCGTATAGTAAGACTCCAGCGTGTTGTATTGAAAGGGCCATGCAGGCGAAGTGCCGCCATAATGTTTCACTTCCATAAAATCACTTTCACGAAAACGGAAAAGCGCAGCGCCATACATTTTGCTGTTGCCTCCTACATTGTAATGAATAAAAGGTTTAAATGGTTTGTTATCCTGGTCGTACCAATTTTCATTGGGACGATAGCGACCGTTGGTCACAACTTCTTTTGCATCCCAGTTTTCTTTTTCACGGGGAATAAAACCGCCTCGTTCAAGAATAAGAATTCGTTTTCCGCTTTGCGCAAGCTTGTAGGCGATGGTGCTTCCACCGCTACCCGTGCCAATGATGATGATGTCGTAATGATTTTGCATACTGTTTTTTCAACTACAAAATGAATCATTTGGCAATAAAATCGTTGTCAATTATCTGACCAATAGAAGAAGATTATTTTGGAAACTTTAAATCGATTAATTGTTCAGGAATTTAGTTAGCAGTTTTTAGTTCGCTATAAGTTTGTTTGATAAGCCGTTTTTTTTACTTCTGTATCAAACAGAATCACTTATTTTAGTTCAGGTGAACAACTGAAATCGTTATTACATGGTATCAGTCCGGTCACTTAAACTTTTAATTAAGTATAAATGGATAATAATGAAACTTGATCTTTACCAAATAGATAGTTTTACCGACAAAATATTTGGAGGTAACCCTGCCTGTGTTGTGCCGCTTGAAAGCTGGTTGCCTGATGATATTCTGTTGAAGATTGCAAAAGAAAATGCTGTTGCTGAAACTGCTTTTTTTATTCCTCACACTTCCGATGTAGGTGGAAATTCAGAAGAAGCCAGTTATAATCTCCGATGGTTTACACCTGAAATTGAAATGGATTTATGCGGGCATGCAACTCTTGCAACTGCACATGTGTTGAAAACATTTCTTAACTACGTTGGAAACAGTATGAGTTTTCATTCCAATAGCGGCATACTGGAAGTGACTGTAGCTAAAGACATGTACACATTAAATTTTCCATCAAGAATGCCGAAGAAAGCTGAATTGCCGGAAATAATAAAAACGGCGTTGAGTATACAGCCGAAGGAAGTATTCCTTTCACGGGATTATGTACTTGTGTATGGTAGCGAAGAGGAGATAACAGATATTCAAATCAACAGGCAGATTATTGATCAGATCAATCTTGATCCGGGCGGAGTTGTAATTACAGCGCCTGGCAATACTTGTGATTTTGTATCAAGATATTTTACGCCACAGGCATCCATATTTGAAGACCCGGTAACGGGATCATCTCATTGTTCATTGATTCCTTTTTGGAGTAAACGACTTAATAAAAAAGAGCTGACAGCAATGCAACTTTCTGACAGAGCAGGAAAATTATATTGTGAAGATAAAGACGAGAGGGTGCTGATAGCCGGCAACGCAAGAACTTATTCTGTCGGTACAATCTGGATAGCTTGATTACCTGCAATAGGTTGCTGTTCTTTTACAGGAACAGATCTGTTTTATTTGTTATTGCAACCGAAAGATAAACCGCTGCCAGGCAATACTTGTCTCAATCCTTACGATAGCAGCGATTCTTTTTGTTAAACAATTATTTCGATGTTTTAAAGATGCGTTCAACTGCATATTGTCCGCCACCGATCATGAGTAATGCCAAAGCCATACCTATCCATAAAAGAAAGTATTCATAACCTTCGCCTTTTTGGTTGCCAAACCAGTTACTGAAAAATCCATATTGAAGATGAGAAGTGAATGCAATGCCACCAGCAAGAAGAATATATGCAGCCGCAAGTGCCCGTGTACCAAGCCCGGCAATTAGTGCAATTGCACCAATCGATTCAAGTATGATCACAAGAAATCCGATGATCCATGGTAACCCAACTGTTCCTGTGAAATATTGCATGGTGCCGGAAAAACCATAGCCGCCGAACCAGCCAAATAATTTTTGTGCCCCATGAGGAAATACCACAAGCCCCAATAAAATTCTTAACGTTATTGCCGCAAGTGAAAGCGGTTGAAATGATGAGTTTTTCATTTGTGTATGATTGTTTAATTGCCGTAGAAAAATTGTTCTTTGATGATTTTGCCATCTTTCCATTCCTGCACAGAAACCTGTGTGTAATTACGCACACCCCAATCTTTATGCGTATAATCATAATGCCATTGCACCATCGATGTGTTATCACCTGTGATTATTTTAAGCGGTGTAGCAGAGCGGAATTCAGTGATTGCTGCAAAGAATGCTTGTTCACGAAGCCTGTTAGCTTCTTTTCCGGTTGTAGGTGTTGTTTCATTTTCCTGCATCACCACATCATCATGATAATAGTGTTCAAAAGCTTCCAATGCTTTACCAGTTAACACCAATTCATTGAGGTGTTGAATTTTTTCGAGAATAACTGACATATACTTTGTGTTTTAGAACCACAAAGATCTTACAGCAGGAAGGCGAAAAAAATAAACCAGGTTAATAAATCACGGGCAGTAATTATTTTTCATTCAGTAACTGTCTGCGGACCTTACTAAGAAATTCTTTGGTGATACCGAGATAGGAGGCTACCATGTATTGCGGCACACGGTGTTCAATGGAGGCATATTGTTCCCGGAATTGCAGGTAACGTTTTTTAGCAGGCTCACTGTAATTAACTACAATTCTATTCTGCGATGCAACAAATGCCTGTTGAATGATGAGTCTGAAAAAACGTTCAAGCTTCGGAACCTGTTGATAGAGCTCCTGTAAATCGTCATAATAGATCTGAGCCAGTTCTGTTTTCTCCACACACTGAACATTCAGTTTTGCAGGTTTTCTTGAGATAAAACTACCCAGGTCGGCTGTCCACCAGTTTTCAATGGCAAGCATTACAATAATTTCCTGTGCATCCTGATCAATAAAATAAGTTTTTACGCAGCCGGATAATACAAAACTTTCAAAGTTGCAGACATCACCATTCTTTACAATGAAATCGGATTTCCCGAATTTTCGTACGGTAACTTTTGAGAGCAAAAGTGATTCCTCTTCTTTTGTAAGTGTGATATATCTATTAATGTAGTCAAGTAGTGGTTGCAATTTCATGCATTACTTTTTGTATTATGAAGCTACATAGTTTTAATGATATCCTTGCTTCTTCCCATATTTATTCGCAATGCTGTTTCCGCTGCTGCCGGTCTAATAGATGTAGTTTAAAACCATGATGCAAAAGTAATGTTGATTCTTTCAGTTTATTGCGAAGAATAAAAAACTGAGTGAGGATCAGATGTGCATCTCTTTAACAATACGTAACCACTCTGCCACTCCCCATGCCTGGGCCACGCAACCTCTTGGCGTATGCGGAGCATCCGCATCAAATATTTCTGAAACAGAACCAATGCATCCTTCATTGAGATGATAGGCATATGAATGAATGATCTTTTTTATGTGCTCTTTTGCATTCTTGTTATCTATCTTATTGATTGCATCGGCATAAGGCCCCAGCAACCAACTCCACACAGTGCCCTGGTGATAAGAGCCGTCACGTTTTAATGGTGAACCTCCATACACTCCAACATAGCGTTCATCTCGCGGAGGTAAACTTCGTAAACCAACAGGAGTGTACAACTCACTTGAAACAATATCCAGTACAGCTTTTGCTTTCTCTCCTTCAAGTAAAGGGAATGGCAGACTGATAGCAAATAATTGGTTCGGTCGAAGCGATGGGTCTGGATTCCCTTCTTCATCGATCACATCATATAGATAACCGGCTTGTTTGTTCCAGAAGGTTGCTTCAAAACTCTGTTTTGCTTTTTCAGCACTTAGTTCCACTAATGCTGCATCTTCTTCCTGCTTGTTCTTTCTCAACAGGTCAGCAAAAATGCGAAGTGCGTTATACCATAAAGCCTGTACTTCAACCGGCTTGCCCATACGTGGTGTAACAACCCAATCGCCAATGCGTGCATCCATCCACGTTAGCTGCTGCCCTTTTTCACCGGCGTATAACAAGCCATCATCTGTTACATGAATATTGTAACGTGTTCCTTTAAAATGCCAATCAATCATTTCTTTTAGTACCGGCAACAGCTCTGCTAAAACAAACTCTTCGTCAGCAGTTGCCACCAGGTATTTATGTATTGCAATGAAATACCAGAGAGTACCATCTACATTGTTATACTCAGGTGGCTCATTATTATCCTGGAAACGATTGGGCAGCATGCCCATACTTACTGATTGTGCAAAAGCTGATAATATTTTCTTTGCGTCACCATATCTGCCGGTGCTCAGGCAAAGCCCGGGCAATGCGATCATCGTATCTCTTCCCCAATCAGTAAACCAATGAAAACCGGCAATAATTGTTTTGAGATCATCGCCACGTTTAACAATGAACTGATCAGCTGCTAAGAGTAATTGTTTTATTACATCATCTGTGTTATTATTCAGTAAGGACAGTTTACGTTTCTTTTCCTCTTGGAATAGCATTGCAGCATCATTATCTTCAGGATCAGCAGTTGAAATAATAACACCCAGAACATCTCCTTTCTGAAGATGAACAGAGAAAACACCATGACTCAGCAGATCTTCTTCAAAATCTAATCCACGGTATTGTTCAACACTGAATTGAAAACGATTAAACCATGCCGGCTCATGCTGATAAGTTGCTCCGGGAATTTTTATGAACAGATCAGTCTCACCGTCGGGTATTGTGTGAAAAACATCATTGGCAAATTCAGCATTCCATTGTAATTGCGGGCCTTCATGCTGTAGGGAATGATAACCTCTTGCTGCAATAAATGGCCGTAACTCCAGTGTGAAAGGTGCTGCTGCTTCTTCAACTTTATAGAGTACAAGCGTTGTGTTTTTATTCTGCACCATTGCAATCGTTTTGCTCAGGCGCACATGATCTGCACGATAGTTCCATTGCGGGAACAACTCTTTACTAAATAGCTGCAGATAGTTATTTCCGTTCGGGTGAGTGGTATTGTTGGGATAAAGATTTGTGCCAAGCTCATAATGCACTGGCCCAACAGATGAATTTGTAACGATTGTTTCATCAAGTTTAGAAAGCAGGTTCATCCGTTCTGCCGGTGGTTTGGTGGCGGCAACCAGCAAGCCATGATACCTGCGTGTATGGCAGCCAATGATCGATGAAGATGACCATCCGCCTAAACCATTTGTTTCGATCCATTCATGACGGATGGCTTCGGGAAAATCAGCCAATATCGTTTTGTCTTTCTGTAACATGATGATGTTTTTTCAATCGCTTAGTCAGCAACTTTTGATGTCCTGTTCTTTTGTTTTGCAGGTTCATAGGTTTTGTTGATACGTTGAATGAGTTCTGCCACAACACCTGTCCATCCTGTTTGGTGCGATGCGCCAACACCTCTTGCAGTATCACCATGGAAATATTCGTAGAATAATATAAGGTCTTTAAAATGCGGATCATCTCTGTAGATATTATATTGATCGTTTGCAGGACGATGTCCATTTTCATCCATTTCAAAAATCGAAACAAGGCGTTTTGAAATTTCTTCTGATATATCACTCAACATCATTTTATTCCCTGAACCAGTAGGAAATTCAACCTGGCAATCAGGTCCGTAATAATCACAATACTGTTTCAATGCTTTTACCAATAAATAATTCATCGGCATCCACACGGGCCCACGCCAATTACTATTGCCGCCAAACAGGGATGAAGTTCCTTCAGCAGGTTGGTAATCGAGCCCAAACTCTTCTCCATTGATATTTACAGAGTAACCATGTTCATGAATTTTCGATATAGAACGGATGCCGCCTTTACTCAAAAATTCTTTTTCATCAAGTAATGCTTTTAGCAAACGTTGTAAACGATCTTTTGGCACAAGTGATAGCAAAATATCATCATGTTGTTTCAGGTTTTCAATAACAAGGTATTGTCCATTGTCTTTGCGGTATTTCTGAAACCATTTTAAACGCCGGTAGAACTCAGGTACTTTTTCAAGTTGTTCTTTCTTCAACACTAATACAGCAAACATAGTAGATAGGCCAACAAGGCTTCTTACTTTCAATGGAATATATCTGCCGTCGGGCATTGCCAATACATCATAAAAGAATCCTTCTTCTTCATCCCAGCTTCCGGTCCAGTTTTCACCAATACGATTTAAACTTTCAGCGATATAAACAAAGTGTTCAAAAAACTTCGTGGTTACATCTTCATAGTTCTTGTTGCGCTGTGCAATTTCCAATGCCATCTCCAGCATATTTAAACTGTACATCGCCATCCAGCTTGTACCATCAGCCTGTTCCAGCACGCCACCTCCGGGAATCATATTGCTGCGATCAAACACACCAATATTATCAAGACCAAGAAATCCACCTTCAAATACATTGTTGCCTTTGTGATCTTTTCGGTTTACCCACCAGGTGAAATTGATCAATAATTTTTGAAACACACGTTCGAGAAAATCAATATCGCCTTTGCCGTTTTTTTCTTTTTCCATTTTATACACCTGCAAACAGCTCCATGCATGCACAGGTGGATTCACATCACCAAAGCTCCATTCATACGCAGGTAACTGACCGTTGGGATGCATATACCATTCACGTAAAAACAAAATGAGTTGTTCTTTTGCAAACTGTGGATCAACCATTGAGAGCGGTACACAATGAAATGCAAGATCCCATGCAGCATACCAGGGATATTCCCATTTATCGGGCATAGAAATAATATCTTCATTGTTGAGTGAGTGCCAGTGATGATTACGACCCGTCTTTCTTGCTTCTGGCGGATCTATCTGTCCTTTATCGCCATTGAGCCAACGTGGAATATCAATATTGAAGTATTGCTTACTCCATAACATACCGGCAAATGCCTGTCGTTGAATAGTGCCTTGCTCCTTGTTTTCCTTTACAAGAATTGTGTCATAAAATTCATCAGCTTCTGCGATGCGGTTATTAAATACTTCTTCAACCTTAACTCCAGATAACGGTTCAACAGGTATTTCTTTACTCAACCGCAGATAAATAATAGTTGATTCTTTTGCTGCAAGATTTACTTCATACATGGGTGCAAGTTTTGTTCCCTGCTTTTTCTCTTGCAGCAAATCATATTGTTGATCAATAACAGCGGTATGAAATGCATCTTTCACAAAAGGACTTGCATTGGGCTGATCGTATAGCCGCTGTGTATTTGTTTCATTCTCGGTAAAAAGGGTACGAACAGGTTTGTCATAGGAGAAATAATATGTGCCCAGTTCAGGATGCTGTAATTGTGCACTGTAATCATTTAACTGTGTAATGGTTGGTTTTTCATTTAATAAACCGAAGCTCCAGAGGTTACGAAACCATAGGGTAGGGAGTAGTACAAGAAATGCAGTTTCATCGGCACGGTTATGAATTGTAATACGGATATAAATGTCTTCAGCATTCTGTTTGGCATATTCTGTTACAACATCAAAATATTTTCCCTCGTTGAATAAACCCGTATCAAGTAATTCATATTCTTTTTCAAATCGATTTCTGTTGCGGTTTGTATTCACAAGATCAGCATAAGGATATTCTGCCTGCGGATACTTATACAAATGCTTCATGTAAGAATGCGTGGGTGTACTATCAAGATAATAATACAATTCTTTAACATCTTCACCATGATTACCTTCATTACCTGTTAAACCAAATAACCGTTCTTTCAATATCGAGTCTTTGCCATTCCATAATGCAACTGCAAAACAAATACGCTGCTTCTCATCGCTGATGCCGGCAATACCATCTTCACCCCAACGGTAAACACGACTGCGTGCATGGTCATGCGGAAAATAATCCCATGCATTGCCGTGTTCACTGTAATCTTCACGCACAGTTCCCCATTGGCGTTCGCTCAGGTAGGGTCCCCATTTTTTCCAACTGTTATCTGTCAATCGTTTTTGTTCTGCGTTCATGCTGTTTTATTTTGATGTCGGTTTTTCGTTTTTAGAATTACTTCTGCATTGCATATACATTCTTTCTATTTAACCATTATCCTCAAAACCCGGATACAAGGTCATACCACCATCTACAAACAACGTAGTGCCGTTAATATAATCTGCATCATCACTTGCAAGCCAGGCAGCAGCTTTGCCAATATCTTCTACTTGTCCAACACGTTTTTGTGGAATAAGTTTTAATAACTGTTGTAAATGTTCGCTTGTGTCCCACGCATCATGATTGATTGGAGTTGCAATGGCGCCGGGTGCAATGGAATTAATACGGATGTTTTTTGGCGCATATTCCTGTGCAATAGTTTTCATCATCAGGTTTACTCCGCCTTTGCTTGCTGCATAGTTTGCGTGACCAGCCCAGGGAATTACTTCGTGTACACTGCTCATACAAATGATCTTGCCCGCACTTTTCGATTTACCATTTACACCTCTGCGTAAAAATTCCTTAATCGCTTCTCTGGCACAAAGAAACTGGCCGGTAAGGTTCACGCCAATCACAAAATTCCATTGATCCAATGTCATTTCTGTAAAGGGAGCATCTTTTTGCAATCCTGCATTGTTGATGAGGATATCAACTGTTCCAAATTGGCTGATGACATCTGTAAACATTTGCTGCACCTGCTCTTCCTTACTTACATCGCATTGATAACTGATGGCTTTGCCGCCGTTGGCGGCAATTTCTGCTACAACTTTCTCAGCCATTTCTTTTCCTTTTACAACAGGATAGTTCACCACAACTGTTGCACCTTCTTTTGCAAGTTCTTTTGATACACCCGCACCAATACCGCTGCTGGCACCTGTTACAATAGCTATCTGTCCTTTTAATTTTTGGTTCATGTTGTTTTAATAAAGCGTTGAATAATGTAATGGTTGTTTATGTTCTTTGTAATCGGCTAATCCCTGTTTAATCAGTTGCAGTTCAAAATCGGTCACAATGTTCAAATAGTTTTGATAGGCTTCTTCTGGAGAAGTATATGGATTCAAAGGGTCGGGAGTTGTATATTTTTCCGGCGACATATAACTGAAGTAATCAGATGCCTGTAATAATTTCCATGTTTTACCAAGTGCCGGATCATTGCTTCGGTTTACGGCTTTTTCAAGACTGAAAATTTTATGCAGCATTTTATTCTGCATGGCATTTTCGCAACGGCTGCTGCTGTTTCCTCCGTTTGTTGCCCAGGAAATTGTTTCACTCACATCATACACATTGTTTGATGGATGTGTGGCAAGTATTGTTGAAGGAGTTGCAAAAGCCCAATCAGGATTTTGTAAAATGTGGCCGGGTAAAGCTTCAAGAAAATCAAAAATGCCTGTTTCTTTTGTTTTGTAAATGCCAAAGGTTTGATAGTCTGGCATCAGGTTGATGCATTCTGTATCTGCCGGGTGTGCATGTACCCATGATGCAAATTTTTCGGCTGTCAACGGACGTTCGGGCCATTCTTCATCTGCAAAACGAAACGCAATATCATCACTCATCCTGAAGTTACGGAGCAATAGCGGAATTTTATTCCCCGGACTCGTATAGATTTTGTTTCTTGAGCGATGATGCAATAAATGATCGACAGATTCACAGAACATTCCTTCAAAGCCAAGCGAATGAATAAAGGCTGCAAGATTATTATCATGGATCAACTCCGTGTTTCGAAACACAGTTGGAGTTGTGTTGAGCAATTCCTCTACGATCGTTTTATGTTTTTCTACCTGGCGTTTAAATTCCGTACGTGAATAAAGCCAACTTGCAGAATTGTTACATGGTTCACCAAGTATTTCAACACAACCTGTTTTCACAAGTCGTTTAAATTGTTGCAGCACATCGGGACGGTAAAGCTCCAGTAATTCAAACATGATTCCACTGATGGAAAATGCTGTTTTGAAATTTCCTTTATGCTCTTTAATGAGTTTTAACAAAAGATGGTTGGCCGGCAGCAGACAATCTTCTGCTATACGGTTTAGTTGAGCAACCGTAGCACTTTCATCAAAATAGTTATGAAGCAGACCCACATCACTGGATGTATAGTTTGCCAACGCATAAGGTTGATGCACCCTGAATATGAATGATACAAATGCCATGATTAAATCCGGTTGTTTAGAATTTCAGAAGTATGGGCCTGTCGAAACAGAGCCATGATTTTCCTAACCCTAAATCAACCCTGTGAGAAAAGGTTTAATAAATACAAAACTAATTGGCAGGGTGCGGTTACGATGTCTTGCTACTTACAGTTATTGTAAATTAAATTGTCAATTCCAGATGAACTGATCGTTCAGCTCAATGTGTTTGCGGTTGTAAAATAAAAGTCCCTCATCTCTCAGTTCGTTAAAGAGCACGTTCACACTTTGTCTGCTGGTTGCAATTACATTCGCAATGTCAGTATGTGTTAAATAGTTGTTGAGAATAATTTTATCGCCCACACGGTTGCCATCGGTGATTGCCCAGTTTTTAATAAACCGGATCAGGCGGCTCTTTGCATCACGAAATACAAGGTCGGAATGTTTTGATTCAAGCTTGCGTAGCTTTTTGTTTACAAGGTTTGCATACGATATTGCAATTGCGGGATTATTGTGCAGTATCTGCTTCAGATCACCAATGGTGAAGATACACACAACCGTATTCGCTGTAAGTGCTTCGGCATATTCATCAACAGCAAGATTGCCTTCCATACTCAGGTCACCGAAAATATCAGGTGCAGTTAAAATGTCTTTGATAAGCTCACTGCTGTCATCGTTGTTGATCTCGGCAATTTTTATCTTACCCTGGATAAGGAGGAATATCTTGCTGAAGCTGGCATCTCCATAGCCAAAGCTTTCATTCCGGTAAATAGTTTTTACTTTCATTAGCTCAGAAGCCTGTTGAATGCTCTGCTCAGTTGCGTTGGCAAAAAGCGGGTGACTTTTTAAATAAGCATACTTAATTTCCGGTGACATGGTTTACTGTTTTAAAGGTTTAATGTTTATGATTAATGGTCTATTCAGTTTGTAATACGGCTGATGACTGTTTGCAGGATTGTTTTTAATTCTCTGTGACTTTCAGCAAAAAGTAATGTTTCCACTGGTTTGTTGTTTTTGTAATCGACATCCGGCAGCTGTAGCAACCCAAGCTCGTATTCACTCATTTCTTCAATTTCAAACAGCTGTAAAGAAGTGAAACTTCCGAAGTGCTGCTGGTACCATACTTTTAAATCGTTACGCATAACAAATGTTTTTTTTAGTTGATTCGTTCATCGGTGTTGTCTGAAAGTGCCTGTTCTATTTTTTCGATCAACAACTGTTTAGATGTTAGCCCGGTTGTATGATCAACTACAGTTCCGTTTTTAAACAGCAGGATCGTAGGCAGTTCCATAATGCCGAAGCGCTCGGCAAGACTGTTATCATGTTCTGTATCCACAATAAAAAAGTTAGCAACGCCACGATAAGTGAGGGATAGTTCTTTGTAAAACGGTTCAACTATCTGGCAGGCTCCGCTCCATTGTGTTTTAAATTTCACCAGGGACAGCAATTTGCTTTCTGTTACTTTCGTTTTAAATTCTTCTGTTGTGATTTTATTTGGCATAGTGTGAAAATTTCGGCATGGTATTTAAGGCCAACGCTATGCCGCATTTATTTCAGTATGTAGTAATTCTTCTGAAACCCTTTGTGGCAAGGTGTTTCAGGATTTTAAACTTTTGAATTTTATGAATTAACGGCTATCTTTTTCTCCCAACCTGTTGGGACTTTCCCAACTTGTTGGGATTTTTTTATTGGGAATATTCAGCTTGTTCTTCTTTATCGAAGGAAGAAAAAAACCATCCGGTGTGGATGGTTATTTTTTACTACGGAATATAGAAGGATTATTTTGGTCGTGAGATGCCAAGTTTTTTCATACGGGCTTCAAGCGTTGTAGCATTGAGACCTAAAATTTTCGCAGCCCCTTTTTCGCCACTTACTTTCCAGTTGGTTCTTTCTAAGGTTTGAATGATATGTTCCTTTTCAACATCTTCTAATCTTTGTTTTACTGAAGTAGTTTGATTCACTGTTGATATTCCTGAAGAGGCAGGTATCCAATCGCCATATTCAAGAACTGTACCTTTAGAAATGATCAATGCACGCTCAATTAAATTCTCCAGTTCACGAACATTGCCCGGCCAGTTGTATTGTTGAAGTGCAGTTAAAACATCCGGGGCAACTTCGGTTATCTTTCTGCCCATTTTTGTTTCATGCTTGCGGATAAAATGCTTTACAAGCAATGGAATATCTTCTTTACGGTCACGCAATGGAGGAGTGATGATCGGGAAAACATTCAACCGATAATAAAGATCTTCACGAAATTCTTTTTTCTCGAAGGCTGTTTGAAGATTTCGATTGGTGGCAGCAATAATGCGAACGTTTACTTTCATTGTTTTAGGATTACCCAAACGTTCAAACTCGCCTTCCTGCAACACACGTAACAGTTTTGCTTGCAATTCAACAGGCAGCTCTCCAATTTCATCTAAGAAAATTGTACCTGTGTCTGCCAACTCAAAGCGGCCGATCTTTTTTTCCATAGCGCCGGTAAATGCTCCCCGCTCATGACCAAACAATTCGCTTTCGATGAGATTGGCGGGAAGGGTGGCACAGTTTACTTTCACCAAAGGGCGTTTATTGCGGTTGCTGATATTATGAACGGCCCTTGCGATCAATTCTTTTCCGGTTCCCGATTCGCCAAGTATCAAAACAGTTGCATCGGTAGAAGCTACCTGTTCAATTTGCTGCAACACCTTATGAAAGTTTTTGCTGGTGCTTACAATATCTTCAAAGTTGTGGTTATACTTTATCTCTTCCTGCAGGTATTGGTTTTGCGCTTTTAAACGGGCCTGTTCCTGTTCCATCAACACACGTTCAGTAATATCAATGAACATTGTTCTTGTAAATTGTCCGCCAACATCAGGATTCGACCACCACTGTATCCATATTGGAGCACCGGTATCTTTGCGGCGTAACTCAAGTACTATTCCACTTGTATCTGTACCTCTGCCAATAGAAGCAAACGCTTCATTTAGCCGTTGCTGTGCATCGGGGGTATTGGGCACAAGCGAACTTCCATAAGTAAACGGCACTTCCTCTGGTTTAACGCCTAAAATTTTCAGCGCTGCCCTGTTTGCTTTTATAAATTTTGAATCGAGACCTTCATGTACATAAGCAATTGGTGCCTGTTCAAACAGATCTTTATAACGTTGATCGCTTTCTTTTAAGCTAAGATCTAATGCTTTGTTTAGTTCTTCCAGTTTTTTAAGCGCAGCAAGCCTGTCCATTTCTGCACCTGCTCTTGCGGCAAAAATGCGGAGTATGTTTGATTGGTTTTGATCACTCGTCATGGGAACATTATCCAATGCAGCAATGTGCCCCAATACTTCACCTGTTTCAGGACTGGTAATAGGAACAGCTACGTAAGATTGAATGCCTTTTTCTCCCGGGAAACTTTTTTCTAATTCATCAGCACAGAAATAATCCTTACCATTCATTACATATTTACAGGGAGTTCCTTCCAGATCGTATTCAATATTTTCCAACACTTGTTTTCGGTCAACATAGGAGATGGTACGTACTCTTGTTTTCTCTTCATTGGCACATTCCGAAACAAGTGCATAACGCACACCCAAAACTTCGGTAACAATTTTTGTAAGGCCTTGCAGGTAGTCCATACCTGTGAGAGCTGCAGTACCTTCTGAAATGATGCGGAGTATATCTTCTTCTTTTTTCTTTTTACGTATATCTCTTACTATACTGCATGAAAATTCCTGTCCGTTATATTCAATATAATTACCTGTTATTTCAACTT
This sequence comes from Lacibacter sp., assembly GCA_036675885.1. Taxonomy (GTDB): domain Bacteria; phylum Bacteroidota; class Bacteroidia; order Chitinophagales; family Chitinophagaceae; genus Lacibacter. The sequence goes on from JAKFDY010000248.1 coordinate 14,557, forward strand.
CGTAGAAATAACCTTCTTTATGTAAATGCTTTGCTTCAAACGTAATTTTCTTTGCTTTCTTTAGTTTTTTCCAGAAGCCTGGAAAATCCTGAACAATTTCAGACGGGTTAAGTTCAGGCACTTTCATGGTTAATAATTCATCACGGCTTCTTCCTGTCATATAAGTAGCCATTTCATTTACTTCAATGATGTTTCCGTTTGCATTTACCCAAAATACTGCCTCGTGAAGATTGCGTAAGGTTTGCCGGTATAGTTCAATGTCATATTTTTTTTGCTCCAGTTCTTTTTCAGACTGCATTCGCTCCAGCTCACTTGCTAATTGTGCTGCAAAAATTTTAAGCACAGCTATCCGGTCTGTTTTATCAGAGATTGGGTTTGGATCTGATGCTGCGATATGACCAAGCATTTCACCTGTAAGTTTACTGATGATAGGAACTCCAACGTATGCTTCAATTCCTTTTGCGCCAGAGTGAAATTTTTGCGCAGCTTTCGGTAAATAATAGGGGTCGCCTTTTACAACCATGCTGCATGCTGATTCAGCGGTGCTGTATTCAATATTATCCAACACTTTGTCGCCTTCAACAAAAGCAACGGTCCGTAACCGTGTTTTTTCTTTGTTGGCACACTCTACAACAAAACAGTAGCGCATACCAATGATAGCAGGAATTTTTTTTGCAAGTTCAAGAATGTAATCATGGCCAAATCGTCCGGGAGTGGCGTCTGCTACCTGGGCGAGAAGGCTATCTGCCAATTGCTTCTGATCTGCTGTATCGATCATTTGGCTATGCGTGTTGATGGTTTGTTTAAAGTTACAAATTCAAACGTGAAAATTAAGGAAAGCTGGTTGGAGTAATGTCGGGGGGGTGACAGTAGAACGAAAATCGTACTCTGCTTAGTAATTTCATTTCCTATAGTTAGGGATTAACTCATATGTATTGTTAATTTATACATCAACAGAGGGTTTCCTGATCATTCATTGCATTACGGAAGATGAAAGAGAAGATGATGTTTAGTGATTTTGAAAAAAGAACTATGTATTCGAATGAGAGGTGGGTCTGGTAAGTTTTGTATCAATAAAAAGAGGCTATCTCACAGACCAACTTTTGAAGTGAGTATCGATACCTACATAAAGGTGCTGTCCGGTAAAATCTTTACCTTTAATTGCATTTGTAATCATGGCTTTGAGTTTTGTATTTAAAGTTACAATCTCT
>JAKFDY010000249.1:0-3315 GCA_036675885.1 Lacibacter sp.
TGATGCAGTACCCCTTCCATCAAACATTATCACCTTTACTGCAAGTCCTTTTATTCCGCCTCCAAAAGTGGAACCTCCAGGCACTGCTGCTAATAATTACAATGATGGTGAATTATACATTGTTGGCGATGCCTCACCAAACGGATGGGCCAATCCTTTACTGGCTGCATACAAAGCTTCGCACACGTTTACAAGAAGATCAAAAACGTTGTATGACCTGACAATTGCTCTACCGGGCGGTGGCGGCTATAAACTCATACAACAGGATGGTGTTTGGGCCACGCAATATCATATGACCGTGGGTACATGGGCAGGTGGACAATTTGAGAAAAAAGATTCTGATCCACAATTCCCGGGGCCACCTACAGCCGGTACTTACAAAATCACTGTTGATTTTCAGTTAGGCGAATACACTGTTGTGAAACAATAAACCACATTACAATGAAATTATTAAACCATATACGCTTTTCTCACCTGGTGTTGCTGTTTGTGCTGGCAGGTTGTGCAAAAGCTCCCGAACTGAAGTATCACAAGAACGGCACAGCCGTTACCTTGTCTTCTTCAGCTGCATCCATTGCTCCAACGGCTGCAGATTCAAACAAAGTGATTCTTACTTTGAACTGGACAAGTCCGGAATATGCAACGGACACCACTACGTACAAGTATATTCTTGAACTGGATTCAAGCACCAAGAATTTTACAAAGCCAAATACTGTAATACAAACAGGTGCCCGTACGAAATCTTTTACAGGAAAAGAAATCAACAACATGTTGCTTAACTATGGTTTTGCTTTAGGTGTGCCTGTTGATCTTGATTTTCGTATCACCTCATCTTACAGTAACAATAATGAACTGTATAAATCAAACATTGTAAAGGTGCGTGTTACACCTTACAGTGATCCTTCAGTACTTACTACTGAAAAAACAACTGTTTCAGGTACATTGAACACAGCTGGAGATCCATCCAATAAATTTACCTGGACACGTTCATTTACAGGCTACAGCGGTGTTGTTACTTACACATTGCAATACGATTCAGCAACCAAGAATTTTGCGTCGCTTCATGAAATTGCAGTAGGGGCATCAACCTATCTCAAACAATTGAAAGTTGGCGAAATGAATGATGCTGCTTTAACTGAAGGAGTGGCCGGTGGATCAACTGGTAAAATTGAATTCAGGATTAAAGCTGTTACGGCACAAGGTGCAGTTTCGTATTCGAATACTGTTTCTGTTACCATCAACACTTATATTCCGTTGCTGCGTTTTTACCTCCCCGGAAGTTACCAGGTAGGCTCGGGGTATGGTACTGAAAACTGGACACCTGCAACTGCGCCTGAGTTGATCCGTGATCTTCGCCCGGAAGCATTGAATAAACTTTACTACATCTACATCTGGTTACCTGCGGGTACTGAGTTTAAAGTAACACAAGGCCGCAGCTGGGATGTGAACTACGGCGGAACAAATGGTGATCTTGTTGCAAGTTCTAATACAAACTTAAAAGTTACCAATGCTGGCTATTACCGCATCTCTATCGACCGCACTTCATTGAAGTATGACATACGTGAAGGAAGAATGGGCTTTGTAGGTGGTGCTACCGGAGCTGGTTGGAATCCACCAAATGTGTTCCCTAATTATGCAATGGGTCTTGCTTCAACCAATCTTTTTGTAGGGCTGACCGATTTTACAGTTGATGCCTGGAAGATGATTGATCACAACGATTGGAACAGTGGTGACATTAATGTAACCAATGCCCGTAGTTATGGTTCTGCCGGTGGCAGTGGAAGCACAATGGAAGTAAACGGTGGTAATTTCCCGGCTGTTGCTGCTGCAGGTCGTTATCGTGTAATGTGGGATGGCCGTAACCCGGATAATATTAAATACGAATTGTCGCCAGCTACAGAAATGCGTGTAGTGGGTAATGGGATTCAAGGTGTGCCGGATTGGAACCCCGGAGCCAGCCCTCAAATGACATACATGGGTGCAGGTAAATGGCAGATAACTTTAACGCTTGTTGCCGGTAAGGATATTAAATTCCTTGCAGGGAACGACTGGGGGGCATTTGATTATGAAGACAACAGCGGCGGCAGTACTGCTACAGGCGTTGCCCGTAAGATTAAATGGGAAGGAGGTGACAACTTTAAAACACCTGCTGCAACAGGATCGTATACAATTATCTTAGACGAGCCCGCACAAACAGTAACTATACAATAGTTAGAATTTCTATAAATAGCAAAGCCGACAGCTACCAACTGTCGGCTTTTTCTTTTAATTCTATTTGTCAAAACCTCTGGCAGCCTTTATTTTCATTACCTTCGTGCCCTTAATTTTCAGGGTTATGGCTTCCTTGCGAGATCAATTGGATATGGAGCGGTTACCGCAGCACATTGCCATTATTATGGATGGGAATGGTCGTTGGGCCAAGGAGCAGGGACAAGATCGTCTCTTTGGTCATTTTCATGGCGTTGAAAGTGTACGGGATATTGTAGAAGGATGTGCAGAATTGGGTGTGAAATATCTTACACTGTATGCCTTCAGTACTGAAAACTGGGACCGGCCAATTGAAGAAGTAACAGGCTTGATGGAATTGCTGGTAGACACTATCCGTAAAGAAACGGCTACCCTCAATAAGAACAAAATCAAACTGCATGTAATTGGCGATACCAATATGTTGCCTGATTATGCAAGAAAGGAATTACAGGAAAGTCTCGACGAATTGAAGAATAATACCGGCCTTAATCTTATAATGGCACTCAGTTACAGCAGCCGCTGGGAAATTGTAAATGCTATCAAGAATATTGCAGCCGATGTGAAGACGGGCAAACTGGAGCCATTTGAAATTGACCAGGATACCATCAAGGATTATTTAACTACCCGTGAGTTTCCTGATCCTGAATTAATGATACGCACCAGTGGAGAATACCGCATCAGTAACTTTCTTTTATATCAATTGGCCTATGCAGAGTTGTATTTTACCAATGTACGCTGGCCCGATTTCAGAAAAGAGAATTTATATGAAGCTATTCTCGATTTCCAGGGAAGGGAAAGGCGTTTTGGGAAAACAGGTGAGCAAATAAAAACCAGCGAACCTATAACACAATCCTAAGAAGCTGTGAAGATGGCCATTTTAACAAAGAGTTTCAGCAAAACCAACTATTTTGCCGCCCGGCCGATGACCTTATAAGTCATGGTAAGACTTGCAACGCAACGTCTGACTGTAAAAGGCACGAGTGGCATTTTTATAACCGATATACAACATAACCGTAACTGAATTTTGATGCGTTTGAATAGAAAATTATTACTGCTTATTCTGATTTG
>JAKFDY010000250.1:0-2037 GCA_036675885.1 Lacibacter sp.
TTTATCTTTTTCTTACCTGCTGTATAAAAACAAAGCGGTGGGTTTGTTGTAAACTGCTTACATATACATTACTTCCATGCCCAGACGTTTTAAAAATGAAACTTCGTTTGGCAAGGTGAGTGAAAGCAATCTATTTCGCAGCGTCTGTTATCCTTTACATAAAGGAAGGTTTTTTGATGAAGATAAAGAGACGTTATTGCCACCCTTGAGTTAATGTATATTTTAATCAGTTTTTGTTTTTTTCCTGAATTCAGATGAAAGCATTTGATTTCCTGTCGCATTACGTGATTTTGTATGTTGGCATTTTTTACGCAAATCACATGAAACCACACGGAAAATTTGCGTGTTTTCATGCGAATTCATATAAAAAGGGGTGTTTGGCTTGTTTATTTTTTATTCCTTCTTTTCATATATTGCAGGATAACCCATATAACCATTGAACCAAAACCCCGAACAACTTGCCCGTGATAACATCGATCAGCAACTCCGTGCTGTGGGCTGGGTTATTCAAAATAAATCTCAAATCAATCTTAGTGCCGCTCTTGGAGTAGCCGTTCGTGAATACCAAACCGACATTGGTCCGGCCGACTATGTACTCTTCGTCAACAAACAACCCATCGGCATTATTGAAGCCAAACGTGCAGAAGAAGGCGTGCATTTAACCATGCACGAGGACCAGAGTGAAGGATACGCATCCGCCAAACTCAAATACCTCAACAACGAAAAACTTCCTTTTGTATACGAAAGTACCGGCGATGTAACCCGCTTCACCGATTTTCGAGATCCCAAACCAAGAAGCCGGCCAGTGTTTACGTTTCATAAACCGGAAACATTTCTGGAATTAAGTAAACAAGATCAATCGTTGCGGGCACGGTTGCAAAACATTCCTGCATTGCCCGAACTAGGTTTGCGTGATTGTCAAATACTCGCCATCAATAAACTGGAACAATCGTTTAAAGATGCACGACCCAAGGCTCTCATTCAAATGGCAACAGGTAGTGGTAAAACATTTACCGCCATCACGTTTATCTATCGACTGTTGAAATTTGCAAAAGCAAAACGCATTTTATTTCTTGTTGATACTAAGAATTTAGGTGAACAGGCCGAGCAGGAATTCATGAGCTATGTGCCCAACGATGATAACCGCAAGTTTACCGAACTCTATGCCGTTACACGTTTAAAAAGCAGCTTCATCCCGGCCGATAACCAGGTATATATTTCCACCATACAACGGATGTATTCCATCCTCAAAGGAACCGAGCTCGATGAAAGTGCAGAAGAAGCCAACCCCAACGAGTACCAGCAAAAAGAACCTGCACCAGTGACCTATACCGAAAAAGTACCCATTGAGTTTTTCGATTTTATTGTGATTGATGAATGTCACCGCAGCATTTATAATTTATGGAAACAGGTACTCGATTATTTTGATGTATTCCAGGTGGGCTTAACGGCCACACCCGATAACCGAACCTTTGGTTACTTCAATCAAAACCTGGTGAGCGATTATGGTTATGAAAAAGCGGTGATTGATGGTGTGCTTGTTCCTTACAATGTATTTACCATTGAAACAAAGATCAGCAAAGATGGCAGCAGGATCCAGATGGGAGAGAAGGTTGATAAACGTGAACGACTCACCCGGCGAAAATTCTGGGAGAGTGTAGATGAAGATATTGAATACAGCGGCAAGCAACTGGACCAAGACATTGTGAACCCCAGCACTATCCGCATGATCGTCCGGGGGATAAAGGACAACATGCCTTCCATGTTTGCTGACAGGATTGATAAAGATGGAAGGTTTGAAGTACCCAAAACACTCATCTTCGCTAAAACAGATTCACATGCCGAAGACATCATAGAAATAGTAAGGGATGAATTTGCCGAAGAAAATAATTTCTGTAAAAAGATCACTTACCGTAGCGAAGAAGATCCCAAAACCGTACTCAGCCAGTTTCGTAATGATTATTATCCACGGGTAGCCGTTACTGTAGATATGATTGCTACCGGCACCGATATTCGTCCGCTGGAAGTGCTGGTGTT
>JAKFDY010000251.1:0-18232 GCA_036675885.1 Lacibacter sp.
ACCGTTGAAATCCTTGGCAAGTAATACAACACCGGGTCGTTTCCCTTTTTCAAAACTTCCTAATTCATTATCCCACTGCAATGCTTTTGCACCGTTGATCGTTGCCATTTGCAAAGCTTGTTCAGTTGATACAGATGTATGTTGAAGCAATGCCTGTATTTCTTTTGCAATACTTAACTGCCAGTTGCTGCTGTAGCTATCAGTGCCCAACACCAGTTCACAGTTGTATTGTTGGAATATAGCAACAGCTGGCACTTTGTTTTCAATATAAAGATTGGCATTGGGGCATAAACAATAAACAAGTTTTAATCCATTGTTTGCTGCATAATCGTTTGCCCAAACAATATCTTCTTCGGGCATGAATGTATTATGCACAAGAAAAATCGTTTGACCATTATTAAAAAAAGGTAAATAAGAACGGACACTGCTTTTGCCAGTTACAGGAAACGGTGAAGTTTCAATTCCAAACACACGAAACAATTTTAAATAATCGCCAGCACCTGTTTTATACAACTCATCTTCCGCCGGATTTTCCTGGTTATGGATGGAAATGATTTGTCCGGCAGTTGCTTCGTTGATCAACTGAAATGTTTTTACAGATACACTGTAAGGCGCATGCGGAACAAGCGAAGTGCGATGTGCAATGTGCGAAGAACGAAGTGCATCTTTCAATGTATTCGCTACAGTTTGGTATTGCTGCATGTTTTCATCAGCTTTCGCATCATAAAATCCCAACACTTCCACAAAATTCTGCCAGTGCAGTTTGCTATTTCTTTTTACAGTTGCTGTATCAGCTGTATTGCCAATATCGCCAACAGCAACAATACCGTTGTTATACATTTCTTTTTCAGCATTTGCTATTGCAAGCTGTTTTATTTTTTCGGAGGTTAAAGTCCCCTCCACGGGAGGGGATTTAGGGGTGGGTTCATTTCTTCTTGTTACAACTGAACATAAAAAATCAATCAAACCAGTATGTGGAGGGATCACATTTTTTAAATGACTTAACTCCAGGTGGCAATGGCAGTTGATCAACCCAGGCGAAAGGATCCCTTTGAGTTGTTCAACATCATCTCCGGCATCAGCGGCCGCCACAATGCCCTGCACAATGCCATTCTCATCTGTAACCAATACGTCATCATCGTTTCTGAACCTGTATCCATCAAACAACCTGTGTGCCCTTAATTTCCTGTAGTGCATGCGTTAATTCATTTAAATTTGCCGCTCAAATTTAAGACTAAACAATTCCCTTTCAGGAACACAGTTATTTATGTTAGATAAACTAGAAGCAATACAGGCAAGGTTTGATGAAGTTGGTGTGGCGTTGACCAACCCCGAAGTTGTTGCCAACAACAAACAATTTTCGGCGTTGAGTAAAGAATACCGCAGCCTGGAAAAGCTGGTGCAATCACGTAAAGAATACCTTTCGGTGCTGGCCGATCTGCATAGTTACAAAGAAGCATTGAATGGTGGTGATGAGGAGTTGCGTGAAATGGCAAAAGAAGAACTGCCATTGCTGGAAGAGAAAAAGGATGAGCTGGAAAAACACATCCGGCAATTACTTATTCCAAAAGATCCGCAAGACGATAAGAACGCAATTCTTGAAGTTCGTGCAGGCACAGGTGGAGATGAGGCAAGTTTGTTTGCAGGTGATCTGTTGCGGATGTATATTAAATATTGTGAACGACGTGGATGGAAAACAACGATTCTTAGCGAAAGCGAAGGAACTGTTGGCGGATACAAAGAAGTACAACTAGAAGTTACGGGTGATGATGTATATGGCACGTTGAAGTTTGAAAGTGGTGTACACCGTGTGCAACGTGTACCAGCAACTGAAACCAGCGGACGTGTACACACCAGTGCAGCAACTGTTGCAGTAATGCCTGAAGCAGAAGAAATTGATTTTGAATTACGGGAAAGTGATGTAAAGATGGAAACATCACGAAGTGGTGGTGCCGGGGGACAGAACGTAAACAAAGTAGAAACCAAAGTAATGCTGACGCATATACCAACCGGTACTGTGGTAATCTGTCAAACAGAACGCACACAGTTGGCCAACCGTGAAAAAGCAATGCAGATGATGCGTACACGTTTGTACGAAGAGCAGGTGCGTAAACATGAAGAAGAAATTGCCCGCCAGCGTAAAAGTTTGGTGAGTACCGGCGATAGAAGTGCCAAGATCAGAACATATAATTATCCGCAAGGCCGTGTAACCGATCACCGTATCGGGCTCACACTTTATAACTTAGATGCAGTACTTAATGGCGAAATTGAAGAGCTGATTGATGCGCTTCAGTTTGCTGAGAATGCGGAAAAACTAACTCTGCAGTAATAGTAAACCCTAGAAGGGTATCAATTTCAAACTACAAGCTAATCCTTCTTTGCTCGATAATGCGGGTAAAAAAGAATGAGTTTCTTTACATTGTCTTTGGAGAAAGACATTGTAGAGATGATTTTTCTTTTTGCAGTCAACAAAACAAGTTGTTATAGCTGCGGAAGTCATAATCCTCACTATTATGGCCGGGAATGAAATAAACCTTCATTTTTGGCATTATATTTTCTAAATCAATAAAGTTTAAAATTTAAGAATAAACCTACGAAGCAGGGAAGAGAAGCTTGCCTGCTGAGAAAACAACAAAACCAATTTTTAAAATCCAAAAAAATCCAAATCTCTATGAAAAGAGTATTTTTCTATTCTTTGCTGCTGTTATCTGCAGCATCTTGTCAAAAAGAAGACAGCGTTCAAACTGAAACAACTGATTTACTCAACCAGCAATCAGCACCAAAAAAACTTGAGACATGTGATTTCCTGAAAGGGAATTACAACAATGTAAGAAGAGGTGATCTCTCTGAAACAAATGTAATTTCATCAAAAGGCAGAGACAGGGATAAAGATGGGATTGCAGATGGCTCTGACAACTGCCCTTCAACTTACAATCCTGATCAACTTGATGCAAATAATAATGGTATTGGCGATGCTTGTGACAATAATACGATCAGCACAGACCCAACAACACCTGTTTCATCTACTTCATGGGTTATATTTCTCGATTTCGATGGACAAACAGTAACCACTCCATATTGGAACGCTGGAAGAACGATCGATTGTACTCCATCGGGTTTTTCAAGTACAGAAATTGCAAACATTCTAACCGAGGTAAAGAACGATTACTCTGTTTTCCCTACAATTGTTGTAACAACTGATTCTACGGTTTACTTTGCTGCAAATGCTGCAAAACGTCAGCGTGTAATCATTACAGAAAATAATTCCTGGTACACTGGTGTCGGCGGTGTTGCTTATATTAACAGCATTACATGGGGCATGGACATTCCTGCCTTTGTATTCTCAAAAGCACTTGGTTACAATCAGAAATATAACTGGGAAGCCACTTCACACGAAGCAGGGCATACACTGGGCCTAAATCACCAGACAAAGTATGATGCTAATTGCAATTTCATTTCTGATTACAATCCCGGTGGTAATGGCGAAGCGCCGATCATGGGTGTATCATATTATCAACCCATAGGTAAATGGTGGATTGGCACTGCTTACTCTGGCTGCAATACCATGCAGGATGATGCGAAGCTCATTGCAAGTAAAGTTCGTTAATCAGCTAACTTGATTATTTAAGTAAAGACCCGGGGATATTCTCCGGGTCTTTACTTAATAGAAATAAACGTCACAAAGAAATTACACGGTTTACTTGCATTCAATTTTTTTTTCATGTATTTTGATAAAGGATTTAAGAAAAGTCTATAGCACAATCACTTTTTAACCTTGGAAACAGGTGGCCTTGATCTAAAGGAAAGTTAAGCAGGGACAAGGCGGGTAAGACAAGGATGGCGAACTAATATGAATGATATTATTAATATGGTAAAAGCAGGGCAGCGGGTGGGATGACAGATATTATAGAATTATTCTTTAATCGTTAATTGATTGTTTTTGTGGTTTTTATAGGTGCAGGTATTCAATAATGATCAGGCTGCATTGCTGATTGGCATGGTTTTCGGAATAGATAGATAGATAAGAATCAGACGCTTAAAATGCTTTTAGGATTTTTTAACAGACAGGAAGCAAACTTTGGAATGCATTTAGCGTCATAGATGTACAAGATCTTTAAAGCAGTCAATTTTCTCATAAGCAGTTAGTTTTGGTTAACGGTCCCGGTTTCCACCGGGACCCGTTTTAAAAAACAAAACGTTTCAGGAAATATTAACAAGTAAGTGACAGTTTTGAGTGAGTGATTGACCGAACTTTGTGTAACAAATCTGAATTTAAATTTTTCTCATAAGCAGTTAGTTTTGGTTTCGACCCCGGTTTCCACCGGGGTCTTCTTTTTGTACCAGCAATACGAAGAATGCTGTAATTGCTCCCGCCGCATCAGCCACCATATCCCACACATCAAAATCACGACCTACCCAATCCTGCGCATACTCCATTGCAATTCCATAACCGATCACTATAATGGTGATGAAGAATAATTGAAGAACGATATTTTTTCCTGCTGAAGTAACTGTTTTCTGGTAATAACCCCACAGCCACGCCATTATTCCAAACAGAAGGAAATGAATGGTTTTATCAAGACCGGAAAACTCAAGTGGTTTTTCCTGGTTGATGTTGACAGGTGGCATCACCAGCAATAAAAAAATAATGACCGACCAAAATATGGCCGGCCATTTTGTATAAAGATATTTCCGGAGTTGTTGTTTCATTATGCAACCAGTGCACCATATGCAGTAGCATCCATCAAAGCCTCAACATCAGCAGGGTTGGTTACTGTCACTTTCACCATCCAGCCTTCACCATAAGGATCGTTGTTTACAGCTTCCGGTTTATCATTTAAAGCGCTGTTTACTTCAGTAATTGTACCGGCAACAGGTAAAAACAAATCACTTACTGTTTTTACAGCTTCCACTGTACCAAAAACTTCTTCAGCGTTTAATGTTTTTCCAACAGTGTTAATGTCAACATAAACAATATCGCCCAATTCACGCTGTGCAAAATCGGTAATACCAATTGTAGCAACATTACCTTCTAAGCTGATCCATTCGTGGTCTTTTGTGTAGCGGAGATTCTGTGGAAAATTCATGATGTAGTTGTTTTTAAACGCTGCTAAATTGATTGTTTTCCTGCAATCAGAAAAATAAAAATTTCTTCTTCAGTTTCATTTTAATGATGCGGATATCTTCCTTTGGCCTGTCGAATTGATCACGCTCTGCCTGCGCAATCGTATCCACAACCTTCATGCCTTTCACCACTTCACCAAAAACAGTATAATTCTGATCAAGATGTGGGCTGCCGCCAATTTGTTTATACACAGCACGGTGATGAAGCGGAAGTTTTTGTCCACCTAATCTTTTTTCCTCAATCTCATTAAGTGAGCTGTCTGTATAAATTTTTCCCTGTACAATATAAAAATGACTGCCACTGCTGGCCTTTTCAGGATTATTATCACGTGCTGCAGCAAGCACACCTCTTTTATGAAACAGGGAAGTATCAAATTCAGCAGGTATTTTATATTTCAACCCACCGCTTCCGTAACGTTTGCCGGGAATAGATTGCCTGGTAGAATCGTCACCTGCCTGGATCATAAATTCTTTAATAACCCGATGAAAGAGAATTCCATCATAATAACCCTGCTTTACCAGTTTGATGAAATTGTTCCGGTGTTTGGGTGTTTTATCGCTCAACAGCACAACAATGGTTCCTTTGCTGGTAATAATTTTCACCTTACGGTTACGGGCACCCGCATCGGCAATGAAAAGAAAAAAGCAGATCATTAAAAGAGGGAGTCTCATTTAAAATCCTTTTTGTTCAAAGTAGAGCAGTACATGATCCTTAATAAAATTCTCCTGCTCACGCATATCCATGCTGGGCATGGCTTTCAGTTGTTTGAAATGTGGCCACCCGTCTTTATCATATTCATCAAACTCAAAATAACCGCTTTGAGATAAGAGCGAGCAAACGGCCACGTGCATCAGGTCTTGCTTTTGCTCCTTGGTGTATTTTTCTTTTAATTCACCAAACTCCTGTACGCCGATGAGGAACAGAATTGCTTCCAGGTCGGGCTTTTTTCCAAAACGTTCCACCATTTTCTGTTCAAGGTTCATCCACCTTACAAAAAGATCATTCGCTGCATCCATAGTCTGCAAAGTTAGGGGTTGTAGGTTGGCCGCCGAAAGCCATGTATGAAGTACGATGTAGAAATACGATTTTCGATTTTCGGCCTTCTTTTTGCGTGATGGGAAATGATTTTAAGATGCAACCGTTTATAAAATGATTTTCGCTTAAGCAAACGGCATTGTATTTTCACCACCTAAACCGAGATTACATGTTAAAAACCGCAGACGACATCAAAGTTCTGAATGAAAAAATTGAATATGCCGGAAGTTTTCTCGACCGGCTGCGTGCAGAAGTTGGAAAAGTATTGGTAGGACAGCAATATATGGTCGATCGTTTATTGATCGGCTTGTTAGGAAATGGTCACATTTTATTGGAAGGTGTGCCCGGTCTTGCAAAAACGCTGGCGATTAAAACACTCTCTCAAGCCATCAACGCAAAATTCAGCCGTATTCAGTTTACTCCCGATATGTTACCGGCAGATGTAATCGGCACCATGATCTATAACCAGCAGAAGAATGAATTCTTTGTGCGTCGTGGTCCCATCTTCGCCAATTTTGTATTGGCTGATGAAATTAACCGTGCTCCTGCAAAAGTGCAGAGTGCTTTGCTCGAAGCCATGCAGGAACGCCAGGTAACAATTGGTGAACACACTTACAAACTGGAAGAACCTTTCCTTGTATTGGCAACACAAAACCCATTGGAACAGGAAGGAACTTATCCGTTGCCTGAAGCGCAGCAGGATCGTTTTATGTTGAAGGTGGTGGTTGACTATCCAAAGAAAGCGGAAGAGCAATTGATCATTCGTCAGAATACCCAACAGATCGCATCTCCGGTTATTAACCCGGTTGTCGCTATTCGTGAAGTAACTGAAGCACGTGATCTTGCCCGTACCATTTACATGGATGAAAAAATTGAGAATTACATTCTTGATATTGTATTTGCAACACGCAAACCTGACCAGGTTGGTTTAAGCAGCCTCAAACCATTGATCGCTTACGGCGGATCACCAAGGGCTTCTATTAATATGGCTCTTGCTTCAAAAGCAGTTGCATTCCTCAACAAGCGTGGATATGTGTTACCGGAAGATGTACGCACTATTGCTGCTGATGTATTGCGCCATCGTATTGGCTTAACCTACGAAGCAGAAGCAGAAAATATATCAGTAGAGGAGATCATCAATCAGCTAATGAATGCGGTGAAAGTACCGTGAACCCTCCAAACCTCCCTAAAGGGAGGCTTAGTAACTGCTGAATAAAAATCAACAGATGAAAATATTGATTCAACAAATGAATAGAGATTATACATTCCCCCTTCAGGGGGATAGGGGGTTACTATGTTAACAACTGAAGAAATATTAAAGAAAGTACGGGCGCTTGAAATTAAAAGTAAGCGGCTCACGAATCATATGTTCACCGGTGAATATCATTCGGCGTTCAAAGGGCAGGGTATGAGTTATAAAGAAGTACGTGAATACCAGCCGGGTGATGATATCCGTTTTATTGATTGGAATGTGAGTGCACGTTATGCACATCCTTACAGTAAAGTGTTTGAAGAAGAGCGTGAACAAAGTGTATTTCTCTTGATCGATAACAGCTCCAGCATCAGTTTTGGTACACATCTGCAACGTAAGAAAGATCTTGTAACGGAGCTGGCGGCTGTACTTGCTTTTTCTGCCGTGAATAACAACGATAAGGTGGGCGCTATTTTATTTGGCGATAAAGTGCAACGCTTCATCGCACCGAAAAAAGCAAAGCAGCACACGCTTTATATAGTGCGTGAAATGTTGAGCAATGATGCTGCATCAAAACAAACAAATTATGTTGATGCATTCCGCATGTTTAATAATGTGTGCCGGAGAAAAAGTATTTGTTTCCTCATCAGCGATTTTTTAGGAAAGGGTTATGAAGATGCGTTGCGTGTTGCCTGTAAAAAGCACGATGTGATCGGTATTAAAATTTACGATCAGCTTGATATGCGTTTGCCTGATGCAGGATTATTGCAGGTGGCTGATGCAGAAACTGGTGAACAACGTTGGATCGATACATCAAGTTCACTGGTGAGGTTTGAATACGAAAAAGATTTTCATAAGCATAACGATCATGTGAATGATGTTTTTCGCCGTTCGGGCGCCGATCTGTTGCATATGCGGGCAGGCGATGATTATGTAAAAGTGTTACAGAAATTTTTCATTAACAGGAGCAGATGATCAGACGGGAATTTTTATTTATAATTTGTTTTTTGGTGATGGGCTTATCTGCGATGGCCCAGGTAACTCCTGTTGTAACAGCATCAAAAGAAAAGATATTTATTGGCGAACCGGTAAAGCTCAGGTTTGAGTTAAAAGCCATTAGCCGTAATGCTGAAGTGCATTGGAAATTTCCGGATAGTATTCCCCATTTTGAATATGTTTCGTTTGATACTACAGACTTGCTGAAGCGGGAAATAACTATTACCAGTTTTGATAGCGGCTTGTGGGCTGTTGAAAATGTAACAGCTGTTATCCCTTCAAACGTAAATGACAAAGAGCAGTTAGTGACTTTTCCAATAAAGGAGATCTTGATTGAATACGATACAACGGGCAACCAGTTGTTGAATGATGTAAAACCAATCATTGATGTAAATGCCGGTGAAGCATGGATCGGTTTTGCTGTAGCTGCTGCTGCTGTTATTGCTTTGATCTGGTTGATCATTCTGTTCAGAAGATGGAAAAAGAAAAAGATCAGTACTGTTATGGAAGAATCGGCGAATACGCCATTGGAAGATTTCCTGATCACAGCAAAAAGATTGAAAGGAGAAGAATGGGATACGCAACTCATTCAAAAGAAAAATTTCTCCGATCTGTCGCTTGCAGTGAAGCGTTATTATGAACGTAAACTTCAGCAACCGTTTACCAGGTTAACAACGGATGAACTGGCGATGCAATTGAAACCTTATGTGCTGAATGAAACGCTGATCAATATCATGCAGGCACTTCGTTTAGGCGATGCCGTAAAGTTTGCCAAGTTTGCTGCACCTAAAGATGAATGTCTGCAAACAATTGAGCGTATGGAAACAACCATCAAACAATCAGAAAAAGAATTAAAACCCGATGCTTAACGAGTGGTATCAACATATTGTATTTGCTTATCCTTACCTGCTGTGGTTACTGTTGCTGCTGCCACTGTTGATCGTTTGGTATATCATCAGCTATAAAAGATCTTCTTCATCAGTTACTGTTTCATCATTAGGCATTTATCGAAAGACAGGTAGCTCCAAAAATGTATTGCGTCATTTGCCTTTTGCTCTTCGGCTATTTTCACTCGCATTACTGATCGTTGCCATTGCACGCCCGCAAAAAAGAAGCAGTGAAGAACGAGTGGAAGGTGAAGGGATTGATATTATTCTTTGCATGGACGTGAGCGGCAGTATGCTGGCCGAAGATTTTAGTCCAAACAGGTTGGAAGCGATGAAAAAAGTTGCATCTGATTTTGTTGATGCAAGAAAAACAGATCGTATTGGTCTTGTAATTTTTTCAGGTGAATCATTTACGCAATGTCCGCCAACAACAGATTATGCTGCACTCAAAAGTCAGATCTATGCAGTGCGTAGCGGTATTCTGCAGGATGGGACTGCTATCGGATCAGGTTTATCTACCAGTGTGGAGCGTTTGAAAACAAGTGAATCGAAAAGTAAAGTGGTGATACTGTTAACCGATGGCGAGAATAACGGCGGCTTGATTCCTCCAAGTACAGCCAAAGAAATTGCCAAAGCATACCAGGTGAAAGTGTATACCATTGGTATGGGCACTGAAGGTTTTGCTGCCTTGCCACAACAAACAACCGGTGGTGTAGTGCGTACCATGGAGAAAGTAAATATTGATGAAAAACTGTTGCGTGAAATTGCCAATGAAACCGGTGGTAGTTATTTCCGGGCAAAGGATAATGAAAGCCTCAGTAAGATCTATGCAGATATTGATCAACTCGAAAAATCAAAGATCGAAACAAGTACATTCTCCCGTTATAAAGAAGAATTTTATCCATTTGCAATAGCAGTAGTGGTATTGCTGTTGATTGAAGCGTGGTTGCGGTATAAAGTGCTGCGGAAGTTTCCTTGAGTTTGGCGCAGAGAATGAAGAAAAGAAGTTTAGCGCAGAGAGTTTACTTTCTGCAATTGTCTTAGCGTCTTTGCCCCTTTCTGGCAAATAATTTTTCAGTGCCTCCGTGGCAATCTATTCCTTTTCTTTGCATTGCATGAAAGCCCTCATTTATAAGTCGACCGGTAGTTGGTATGTTGCCAAAACAGAAGAAGGCAAGATCGTGAAGGCACGTATCAAAGGCAAGTTTAAGATCGATGGCATCACTTCCACTAATCCCATTGCCGTGGGCGATAAAGTAGAAATTGAAATGGAGAATGACCTGGAACAAACAGTCATGATCACTTCCATTACCGACCGGCATAATTACATCAACCGGCAAAGCCCGCATAACAAATATCAACATCACATCATTGCGTCCAATCTTGATCAGAGTTTGTTGTTTGCTACATTAAGGGAGCCAAGAACATCGCAAGGCTTTATTGATCGTTTTCTTATTGCTTCGGAGTCTTATCACATTCCCAGCATTATTGTTTTTAATAAAGCAGATGTGTACCGCAAGAAAGAGCTGGAACAGTTTGCAGAGTGGCGGGATATGTATGAAACCATCGGCTATAAAGTTTTTCTTATCTCTATGGAAACAGGACAGGGCTTGGAAGAAGTAAATGCATTATTGAAGGATAAAACAACGTTATTGAGTGGCCATTCAGGTGTAGGCAAATCAACTTTTATAAATGCGTTGATGCCCGAGCTGGGTTTACGAACCGAAGAAGTAAGCGGCTGGAGCGGGAAGGGCATGCACACCACAACATTTGCTGAAATGTTCGATCTGCCATTTGGCGGAAGGATCATTGACACACCTGGTGTAAAGGAATTTGGTTTGGTGGATATCAGCCGGCAGGAGCTTTCTCATTATTTTCCTGAAATGCGGGTACTCATCAACGATTGTCAATTCAACAACTGTCTTCATCTTGAAGAACCGGGCTGTGCAGTTAAAGCAGCGGTGGCAAAAGAGGAAATTCATCCACTTCGTTATATCAGCTATTGCGGAATTCTCGCCACAATTGATACAAAAAAAAACTACTAAGCCGCACTTCATCTTCTTTGCTTCTTAATAGTTACTTCAGTATTGTTAGGCGAATGATTTACGCTTCACCGGGATCAGCATCTTTCAACGCATCAACCAATTCAGCAATAGCTGCATTTTCAAAATGCTCACTCTTTTCTTCCAAAGATGGGAAAACAGAAATGCCATTGAAAATATTAAAGCTGAGGGTAAGGGCTGTGCCTTTGTAAATAAAATCCCAATACAGTGCTTCAAAATCATCAAGCTTCTTGGTAAAGGAAATCTTTAACTTGTCGGCAAGAACATCCGCCCAGCGATGAAATTTTTCATAACTGGCATCATCGTCAAGGACGGCTTCGTTATATCCGACATGGTTGCGTAATGTAGGATTCATAGCGGTAATTTTTATGGTGTTATAAAAGGGGTTAGTTCTCGTTTATATTATTTAGCTGTTAAATCGTTTCGCTTTTTTCACTTTTTCACCGCTCAGTAACTTCTCGGCGCCAACATTCTTGCCATTGGTTGGACAACCTTCCTTGGGTGTTCGTTTAAACACATTGCAACTTGTCATGAAAGACAGTAATATTACTAAAAGCGCTGCTTTGGTGATTATTTTCATAATTATCAATTTATACATTCAATTACAGACAATGTTCGTACCGTATTTAATTATTCTCTGTTAACGCATCTTTAAACCAGCCAGAATACTTAATATAATTATTAGCTATACGATTGATCTCTCCATGAATCAATTCCTGGCTGATGTCTTTTACCTTTTTGGCCGGCACACCGGCATAAATACTTCCCGCTTCTACCACGGTTCCTTCAAGCACCACGGCACCTGCAGCAACAATGGAGTTACTGTTAATGATGGCATTATCCATTACAATTGCTCCCATCCCGATCAACACATCATCATGTACCGTACAGCCATGAACAATGGCGTTGTGCCCAATGCTTACATTATTTCCAACGATGGTTTTCGTTTTTTGGTATGTAGCATGTAACACCGCTCCATCCTGTATATTCACTTTGTTGCCCAGCCTGATGCTGTTTACATCTCCACGCACTACGGCATTGAACCACACACTGCATTCATTGCCCATTACAACATCACCTACTATTGTTGCATTAGGGGCAATAAAGCAATCGTCGCCAAATTGTGGAAAAACACCTTTTACGGGGAGGATTACGGGCATACGGAATATGATTTTAGTTCTGCTGTAAATTTCGCAATGTTTTCCGAGGGTACATAATGTTTCACCTGTTTTTTAAAGTAATAATCCGTTTTTTAACCTCTTCTGCCCATAAAGGCCATGTTCTTCTCAGTTTATTCAACTTGATTCCGGAGATATACGCAGTGGCAACGATGCCGTTTTAAAAAGCCATCAATTTGAGGCCAACCAACTATTTACCGACATTTGCATCCACTTATGCATCAGCGACAACTTTTCTTACAACATGTGGCCCAAACTTCGCCTGCTCCATTGGCTTTGGAAATAACGAAAGCTGAAGGTTGCCGCATGTGGGACGCAGATGGTAAAGAATATCTTGATCTTATTGCAGGCATCAGTGTTTGTAATGTGGGGCATCGTCATCCAAAAGTGGTGGAAGCCATCAAGCAACAGGTTGATAAATACATGCATCTGCTGGTTTACGGAGAGTTTATTGAAAGCCCGGAAGTGCAATATGCCAAACTGCTCACCGATCATTTACCGGCGTCGCTCAACTCTGTTTATTTTACCAATTCCGGTACCGAAGCAACCGAAGGTGCGATGAAGCTGGCTAAAAGAGTAACCGGTCGCACAGAAATTGTTGCCTTTAATAACAGTTATCATGGCAGCACACAAGGTGCTTTGAGTGTGATGGGTGATGAGTACTGGCGTAATTCATTCCGGCCTTTACTGCCGGGAGTTCACCATGCAGATTATAATTCTTTCGAAGCATTGGAGTTGATTGGAAGTAACACAGCTTGTGTAATTGCTGAAACCATCCAGGCCGAAGCAGGCGTAAATGCTCCGTTGAAGGAATGGATCACGGCATTGCGTAACCGCTGTAATGAAACAGGCGCCTTATTAATATTGGATGAAATACAATGTGGCTTTGGGCGGAACGGTTCGCTGTGGGCGTTCGAACAATTTGATATAGTACCTGATATTTTATTGTTGGGAAAAGCATTGGGCGGCGGAATGCCGTTGGGTGCATTTATTGCCGATAAAGAATTGATGTGGAAGTTTACAGAGAACCCGGTGCTTGGGCATATTACAACCTTTGGTGGCCACCCGGTTTGCTGTGCTGCAGGTATGGCGGCTATGAATGTTTTGCTGAAAGAAGAGTTGGTGAAGGACGTGGCTGAAAAAGAAATTCTCTTCCGCACCTTATTGCATCATCCGAAAATTGAAGCAGTGCGTTCACGTGGGTTGATGATGGCAATTGTGTTTGATAGTTTTGAAACAAACAAAAAAGTAATTGATGCCTGTATTGCAAAGGGCATAATTACCGATTGGTTTTTGTTTGCATCCAATTGTTTGCGTATTGCACCACCACTTACTATTACTGAAGATGAGATCAAACTTGCATGCGAAGTGATAATTGGTTGTTTAGATGAACTTTGATTTGCTTAAGTGGCAATATTTAAAACTGCAACCTGAAACTTCCAAAAATTCCAAAACGTTTATAGCGTTCTTCTGGTAAAGGCTGTGGCGATAAACGCCAGATAAAATCAAACCGCAATACACGGAAGATATTGTCAACACCTGTTCCCACTTCCATATACGTTTTCCCATTGAGCGATTGAAACTGGTGACCACGGTCGAATACTGCACCCACCTGGTTAAAGCTGCGGTTAGCATCGCTCAAACTTCCCCATAAAACTTTTGCGGTCCAGAACTGGCGGAGCTTCAGTTTGCGTGTTGGACCAAGTAAACGGAACATGCCATTTCCAATATTATGTTCAACGTTTACACCAGCATACTCATCACTCAGGTATTCAAACCTGTTCATAAGATTAAATGCATACTTGTTGTAATAGAAAATTTCATTGCCCGGATGAATTTCCAATAACGGAAAAGGAAGTGTGCCATAAATCTTACCGCCATACACATTGTAATACAACTCACCAAGATTAGCGACCTTGAAGTAATCATGTACCGATGCAGTTAAACGATGATACTGGTAATTGCTTTTTAAGAAACCAGGAAAGCCTCTTGAATATTTTATTTCAGCAATAGGATAAGGGCTACCTAAACTTGAGCGTAAGAATGTTCCTTCGAGGAAACGTTCAAGATAAGCATAGCGAATACGAAATCCAACCTCAGAATTATTCAAAGCCTCACCAACTCCATCGGGATAAATTGATTTATCAGGTAAAGAACGAATTGGATTGAACTTTTTGCGTGTAGCAGAAATCTCGAATGTAAAACCCGCATGTGTTTCTTTAGAAAACTCAATACGT
The DNA here is from genome assembly GCA_036675885.1 of Lacibacter sp. Lineage (GTDB taxonomy): Bacteria > Bacteroidota > Bacteroidia > Chitinophagales > Chitinophagaceae > Lacibacter. The sequence continues at coordinate 14,714 of JAKFDY010000251.1, forward strand.
TGTTGTTCTACCCGAAGGAATTTGATAGGCACCTGCGATTTGCGTGCTGCCAGTGTAAATACGTTATCGGTTCCCACTTCATCATAATACCGTTGACCGTTATCATAATCATTTGTGTACGACAGGTACATACGAACACGTGGATCACGTTTGAAAAGATGTGTGATCTCTGCCCGTCCTTTAAATTTCTTATCAGTAAACCCGTAAGCAAGATAACCACGCAACCACCATGTTTTACTGAAGTTGGTACTTGTTCCCAGGTCCAATCTTGTGCGGAAACCTTCCACCACGTTTGAACTCATAACGTTGAACCACGGCCCATATTCAAAACTTCCGAATGCTTTATATCCTGTTGCAATGAATGTAGCAATATCGCTGTAGCGTTTAAAGAGTGGCATCTTCTGCAACGTATCGATCATACTGTAAATGGCCTTCTCATTTTTTGCAAGCTCTTCGTGCCGTGATTCTTTCCAATAAGTTTCCGGTTGCTGTGTTGAACCTGCAAGCAGTATTGTTTCTTCCAGCTTTTTATTTTTCTGCAACTTTTCCCACACCACACCTGAATTGATCAGTACATCTTTATATGTAGTAGTCTTGCGACCGGTTACACCAAACTTCTGTTTACCAATTGGTGCCACATCAATAATAAATTTATCCTTCAGCAAAAACCAGATAGAGTCATTTACAAATTTGTACTCCTGCACAATACTCAGCTTCTCTACATAGTTCACATTCGCTTCTTTTGATAAACGCAGATTCATTTTCTGCACTGCATAGCTGGTATCATGTATCCAGCAATCGCCCTCAAATGTATTTTCTCCTTTTCGTTTTGGTGTAAACACCAAGTGAAAGAAACGTTTGCCTGCTACATATTGTGTATCGGGCACACGATAATTGTAAAATGCATCACCATTATCGCTGATGGGGCTGATGAAACGCTTATCAAAAATCGGAATGTAATTATTGTACACATTAATGTTCTGATCCATGCCGCCCAACAATTTCTGCACGCTTTCATTATCTACACCCGAAGTGCGGCTGGCTTTGATCTCTTCACGTCTGCGTAACGGCGATTTCTGAAAATAGTAATTTGAAATAGTTTCTGTGAGAAAGATCGGCAGAAATGGTTTTTCTTCACTGGTACTGTCAACAGTTTGGTCAAGAATAAAACCAAATGGTTTGAGAGGTCCGATGTTCTTGAACTTATCTTTATTGAAACGGTTAATATCCAGTTCCAGTTTATTATATAATTCGTAACCAAAGTTTTCAAAGCGATAACGATCGTTCACAGGTTTTTGCCGCACTACTTTCCGCCACAGGATCCATCCTCTTCCGTATTTCGATTTCACCACCACTTCTTTTCCGGCACTGCCACGTTCCAGTTGAATCGTTAAGAAAATAGTGTCTTTTGATGTAGCAGGTAATGCAATGGTCATGCTGTTATAGCCAACATAACTAACGAGCAGGGAATCGGTTGCTGAAACGGAAGTGAGGTGCAACGAAAATAAACCCGCTGAATCACTCAGCTTACCAATCGTTGTATTTTTCAACTGTACCGATGCAAAAGGAATAGGCTCATCGGAATGCGAATCTTTAATGATACCGGAAACAACTTTTGTTTGCGCCGTTATGGTTAAGATACACAGGATACTCAGCACAAGAGAAACGATATACTTCATCCGGTTAATGCGATTGTTTGGAACGATAAAAATAGTGAATCCAAGTCGCTCATCCTGTGAGGTTTTTTACGATAGCCAACTGTTTTCTAAAACTTTCTGTTAAAAAGGCCAAAAGATAGTTGGAAGAATAGATAAAAAACCATTTACTTTGTAATTCAAAGTGCTTTTATGAGTAGCCAGAATCAAACGCTTGAAACTATCCAGGACATCCGTAATATGATGGACCGCAGCAGTCGCTTTATCAGTCTTAGTGGCTTAAGTGGTATTGCTGCAGGTTTGTGTGCATTAACAGGAGCATGGTTTGCTTACGATGTGATAGAAAGTTCAGATGGATCAGGAGTAAGAAAATCCGGGTTAATAAGAGATGGTTACAGCAGCGATGGTGTTGGCATGTTACGTTCTTTCATGGGTAGCCGGTTATTTACGATTGCTGTGCTCACATTAATTTCAGCAATTGTACTTGCTGTTTTCTTTACCTATATCAGAAGTAAACGACAGGGTGTGCCTGTGTGGGGAGGAACAGCAAAACGTTTGATCTGGAATATTGCCGTACCATTAACAGCAGGTGGTTTATTTCTTTTGAAACTGATCGAAGCAGGCGTTTATGGTTTAATTGCTCCCGGTTGTTTGATCTTTTATGGCATCGCATTGATCAATGGTGCGAAGTATACATTTGGAGAAATTCGTTTTCTTGGTTATGCAATAACTGCTTTGGGAGTAATTAATTGTTGGTTTCCGGGGTATGGACTTTATTTTTGGGCCGCAGGTTTTGGACTGTTGCACATTGTATATGGCATAGTGATGTGGAATAAATATGAACGACAGCCCATGCAAATGGAGAAGAAAGTATGAAGAATCCGATAGAACAGTTACAAAAGGTGTTCGATAGCCGGGTAAGGTTAGGCGTAATGAGTGCATTGATGGTAAATGCACAGGTAAGTTTTAATGAACTGAAAGAACTGATCAATGTAACTGATGGTAATCTCGCATCGCACCTGAAAGCATTGGAAGAAAACGGATACGTTAAAGTGAACAAAGGATTTGTGGGGCGTAAAACAAATACAACGTATGCAGTTACAAAAGCAGGCGAGAAAGCATTCAGATTACATCTTGATGCATTGGAGCAAATGATCAGGCAAATGGGGAAGTAATTTTTTTGTACATAAACTTTGAAATTCAAAGCACTTTTAAAATAGACACAATGGACACACAACAACCCTCTTTCTGGCAACGGTATGGCATCTTTATTAAATCCATTCTTGTCGGCTTTCTCATTCTTGTATTACTTATACCAACAGCGTTTATTATGGAATTGGTACGTGAGCGGCAAGACAGGCAACGTGAAGTGATAGCCGAAGTAAGTTCAAAATGGGCATCGGCACAAACAGTGAGCGGTCCTTTTTTAATGATCCCCTACCAGGAGAGATTTGTGGATGATAAAGGCAAAGTGATGATGGTGAAACGAATGATGCATTACCTGCCCGAATCAGAAAATATCAATGGCGAACTGATTCCCGAAGAGCGCAACAGAAGTATTTTTAAAATCATTCTTTATAAATCGGATTTAACGATCAGTGGAAAATTTTTACCGGTACAACTTTCGCAGCTTGGTATTGACCCTGCAGATGTTTTGTGGAATGAGGTAAGGCTTTGTTTGGGCATTTCCGACAATAGAGGTATTGCAGAAGCATTATCATTGAACTGGAATGGTGCATCATCAGAAATGGATCCTGGTTTTCCGCCAACAGATATTGCCGGCTCAGGTGTAAGCAGTTTATTGAAAAATGCACTTGCGTTAAAAGATTCAGCACAGTCTTATGAACTCAAATTGAAACTGAAA
>JAKFDY010000252.1:0-20324 GCA_036675885.1 Lacibacter sp.
TATTACTACTGGAAAACGGAACATCAAATTATATTATTCTAACAAACCGCCGTATACCAGACCGGTACGTACGGTGGTGTGAGAGGACAGGTAGCAAACTAATTGCTACCTTCCTACTCAATTGGTAGCCTCGACAGGAATCGAACCTGTATCTGGAGCTTCGGAAACTCTTATACTATCCATTGTACTACGAGGCCAAAAATTAAAATCCAAGAAACAAGGCCCCAAAAACAAGAAATATACTACCGCCTGTTTTTCTTTTGGATTTTGTTTATTGGTTTTTGGATTTTCCTATTTGATCAATCCCCCTGCATTACCCGCAAATATTTTTACGGCAATGGCCAGCAATATTACGCCAAAAAATTTTCGCACAGCAAGTAAACCTGCGGGGCCTAAAAGTTTCTCGATCCATTTTAATGATTTGAGGACAAAGAAGACGAGGACCAGGTTTAAAAGTATTGCCACAAGGATCACCAAATCAGAGTAGTTGGCGCCAAGCGACATAATGGTGGTGAGCGTACCGCTTCCTGCAATAATGGGGAAGGCTATGGGAACCACCGTTCCGCTTTTTGCATTCTTATCGCTTTTGAAAAACTCGTGCCCCAGCACCATTTCCAATCCCAACACAAAGATCACAATCGAACCGGCCACAGCGAACGAGCGACGGTCAACCCCCAGCATTTGCAAAAAAGATTCGCCCACAAATAAAAACAGGATCATCAATGCTCCCGAAATAAGTGTGGCTTTGAATTCACGGATGGCACCCATCTTATCCTTCATGGCAATAAGCAGGGGAATCGATCCGATAATATCAATCACTGCAAATAAAGTAAACGAAACGGTAAGCAGCTGACTGAGGCTGAAGTCGAAATTCATGATGATTGTTTCAGCAAAGATAACTTTTCTTTTGAGCCTCAATGAAGCGGTGAGTCACCCGCTTTCTTCAAGGGTGGCTCACCGGCTAAGGGAATTATTTATAGCCCGGTTTATGTTGTTCAGCTGTGCTTTGTACATTATGCAATACTTCATGAACAAATTGATCTTCGTGCAAGTATAATTTTACAACACAGCCATATTGCAGTTTAAATACATTGAACGAATCGATCAATGCGGTATTGGTAAGATGGGAAAGAATGCTACGCAATACACCGCCATGCGAAACGATGGCAGCGGTTTCTTTTTTCTCAGCAATACTTTGAAAAATAGTTGTGGTGCGATCCAGCAGATCGAGATAACTTTCACCACCTGGTATGCGCACATTTACAAAATCATTCATCCAGGGCATCACTACTTCCTGTGGAATATCATCCCACTTTCTCAGTTCCCATTCGCCACAATGAATTTCTTTCAGCTCTTCATGAAAAGAAATGTTGTGTGATGGAAATAAATGTTGGGCCAGTTTACTGCAACGTTGTAACGGACTTGCATAAACCGATTGTATAGTTACAGGTAAATATTGTTTTATCAATGCAGCTTCATCATAAAAACTTTCTGTTACATCCAGATCGGCCTGTCCGTAGCAGGTTCCTTTTTCAACAGCAGGGGTTGTATGACGTATTAGATAGATTTCTGTGCTCATCTAAAGTTTTTTTGTCGCTGAGAAAAGAGGCGCTGAGATCATCGAAGAGAAAATACTCTGCGGTTACCTCCTTTTCTTATTTCTGCGCCGGATTTTTTTACAAAAGTATGTACTCAATTTTCCAAAAGGCCAACAGGTTCAGATAAAACAAAACTTCGGTTACCTGTTGCGTGGCACCTAAACAATCGCCTGTGTATCCACCAATCCATTTATGAAAATATCTTCTTAGAAAAAATGTACCAAGTAATGGAAGAATGAGTGCATACAAAATTTCAAAGCGTTGAAAAAGTAACAGTGGTGCTAATCCAAATACTATTGCCGGGATAATTTCTTTTGCAGTGATCGACTTGGCCAATGGCTTTGCTTTTGCATCATCATTCTCCCGTACATACACACTTGTTGAAACAATAAGCACTGCACATAAGCGGGAAAAACTATGTGCAGCCAACAACACCATCCACATGAGGCTGAAGGGAACTGCACTTAGTGAGGTGTACTTCAACAGCAATATCAGGATCATGCCAATAACGCCGTATGCACCAACACGACTATCCTTCATAATGTCGAGGATCTTTTGTTTGGTCCAGCCACCACCAAACGCATCACACACATCAGCAAAACCGTCTTCATGAAAAGCACCTGTTGTTAATACGCCTGCGATCATTGATAATAAAATGGCAATTGGTGCGCCAAGAAAAAACTCAGTTCCCCAATATACCAATGCACATACACCTGCAACGATCCAGCCGATGAACGGAAAATAACGTGTTGCTTTGTTGAGATATAAAGGATCATGTGTTACCCATTTCGGGCAAGGAATCCTTGTGTAAAACATTAATGCGGTGAAGAATATCTCAATTTGTTTTCTCATGACAATTAAAGGAACGTATCGATTTATTGTTGAAGTACTGCCTGCAATATAAATGATTGAGCTGCTATTACTATAAATAGCCGGGAAGAAACGAAGGCGGTAAGAATAGCTTGTTTTACTTTTTTTCTTCCCGTTTTTCCGTCTTCCCGGTAAAAAAATTACTCTTTGCCACTAACCCCGGCACTTTCAAAACTGGCCATTTCATTTAAAAAAGCAACAGCACTTTGTAATAATGGAATTGCTAAGGCAGCACCTGTGCCTTCACCTAAGCGCATACCTAAATGCAACACAGGGTTTGCGTTAAGGTGTTCCAGCATTTTACGATGACCATTCTCGTCAGAGCAATGTGCGAATATGCAATGATCAGTGATTGTTTGATTGTATTGCTTTGCTACCAGTAAAGCAGCAGTTGCAATAAAACCATCCACTACAATTACCATGTTCAGTTCGGCAGCTTTGTGATAAGCGCCAACCATCATAGCAATTTCAAATCCACCAATGCGGCAAAGCAATTGATGTGGAGTGATATCATAACGGTTGAGTTCATGCAAGCGACTGGCATCTTCTAACGTTGCAAGTTTAAGTTGCAGTTGTTCATCAGTAGAACCTGTTCCTCTTCCCACACATTCACTTAATGGAAGATTCAATAAATGATGCATGATGAGTGATGCAGAAGAAGTATTGCCAATGCCCATTTCACCAAAGCCGATGGTGTTGCAACCATCATCAAACAATGCCTGTACAATGCTGCCGCCTTTTTCAATTGCTGCATTCACTTCATCAATACTCATGGCATTATATTCACTGTAGTCAGCTGTACCTTGATTGATCTTAGCATGAACAATGGGCAATGAAGGATCGAAATCAATATTCACACCTGCATCAACAACAGTTAAGCTGATGTTGTGTTGCTTAGTAAATACATTAATGGCTGCGCCACCATTCACAAAATTCAAAACCATTTGTGCAGTAACAGCCTGCGGATAAGGATTTACTTTTCCTGTTGCTGCAATACCATGATCGCCTGCAAATACAACAATATGTGGTTTGCTGATAACAGGTGATAAACTGTTTTGAATCAAACCGATCTTCAATGCCAGTTCTTCCAGCATACCCAATGCACCAAGCGGTTTGGTTTTATTGTTGATCTTATGTTGCAGTTGTTCTTCAATTGTCATTGTTCTTTGTTTTGTAATATCAGATCGCAAAACCAGAAACCTTTTGTCCCCATATCTTTAATAGGAGTAGGATGATCGCTGGTTTTAATTTCGAGTGCTTTGTACGTTTTTTCACCGATAGCAACAGGTATTGGTTGTTTAAAGACAGGGCCACTGAAACAAAAGGAGTGAAACTCGCCATTCTCTCCGCATGGATCAACGGTTGAAGGAAGTTCGTTGATGAATTGCTGGTCAATTGTTCTGCCAACCCAGCTTTCATCTAAATACCCATCGTTGATACAACAGAGCATAGACTGAAAGCCTTTTGCCACAAAATCATTGATCATCCATTGTGTATCGGTTTTCCAGATAGGGAACACACAATGCATATCGAGTTCTTTCATTTTGCTTTCACGGTAAGCACGGAGGTCTTCTAAAAACAGATCGCCATACAACACATGATTGATACCTTCTGCTTTTGCCTGCAGCAAAATCGTTTGCATCTGTTGTTCATACTCGGCATTGCTTGCTTCGTACACATATGCTTTCAATAATGGAATACCAATCGAGGCTGCTTGTGCTTCGATCAGTTCTTCCCGCACGCCATGCATCGATAAGCGTTTGTAATTGCCATTGAAGATGCTGAGTAAATATTTTACATCGTACACGCCTTCCTGCAACACTTTATGCAATGCATAACTACTGTCTTTTCCGCCGCTCCAACAAAATATCGATGGTACCATATGATGAGTGATGAATGATGAGTGATGAGTTGTGAATTGTCAATGGTGAATAGTCAATAAGCAATTATCAATAAGCAAATTAGCTTCAGTGGCCCGAACTATAAACCACAAACTATAAACTAAAAACTAAAAACTATTTTATTTTAACTGCAATACCGCTTACCAACAACACTGCAGTATGAGCATAAGCAGCAATGTATTGATTTGCCCATCCCTGCAGATCAGTGAACTTACGACCGATATCTGTATCGGCATGTACACCCATACCGATCTCGTTACTGATAATGATAAATGTACCTGGCTTTGTACACAAGGCATCAATTTCTTTTCTCAGCAACGCAAGTGATGCTTCCACATCGTTCTTTGTATCCACAAAAAAATTGGTGAGCCACAACGTTACACAATCAATAATACAAACACGGTTGGCAATGGGTAATGTACTTACATTGCGTTGTTCTTCCATATTGTTCCAGCGCTCATCACGATCGTTTTGATGACGCTTTACACGTTTCTCAAAATCATCATCCCACACTTTGGCTGTAGCCACATACACAGGACTGTCGCTTAGTGATAAAGCCAGGTCCTGAGCATACTTGCTCTTGCCGCTTCTTGCGCCACCTGTTATAAAAATGATCATACTGTTTGTTTTTTAAATCCATACGGACAATGCCTGCATCCGCTCCTGCAACAATATCCCCTGTGTAAATGATGCCATGCGGTAAACACAAAATTTGCATTTTCCATATAGTAGTCGATCCCTTCTATAAATTGTTTTACAGGCGGAAGGTCTTTCGCTATATTATTATTTAATGCTTTTTCAACCGTCATTTCAGCAACATAAGCATCAATCTTTTTTTTTGTTGCTATGTGCAGGCATTGCGGACACATGCAATTGACAACAGGATCGGGAGTAAATAGCGGCGGATACCGATTGCACCAACAGCTATTGCCATTATCTTCCGTACTGCATCCGAAAACAATACCACATCTGCTGCAAGTTTTTTCTTTTGCCATGTTAACGGTTGCTGTAAAGATCTTTCTGTTCTAAAAATAATGTGTACCTGCTTTTTAATTGCTGCAGACAGTTGCGGCATAAACAGTCGGCAAATTGTTTTGTGATGAATGCTTCTTCTTCCACACTCAACTCAATCCCGTAACATTGGCAATTGGTAACATCGCCTACCTTGCATTCAAAACCTTCACCACAACGTGGACATTTTTTTTGTTCGTGTTTACACATGCTCAAGACTGTTGGAAAAGTGAAAGAATTTTGTTTGCAGATGTTTTGGTACACGAAACAACGAAGGATGAAATAACGCAGCCAGTAATTCAATGCCATCAACCAATGTTGAAGCAGATGGCTGTGTAAACAGATCGTAATCGCAAATGAATACTGCATTGTTTTTTACAGCTTCCAGTTGTTGCCATTCAGGTTTTTCAGTTAAGAGGTATAGTTCTTCTTTGCTCCGGTCCACATGAAAACCGCATGGAGCAATCACTAAGATTTCAGGATTATATTTTACAATCTTTTCCCATGAAGTAACAATACTGTCGCCACCGGGGTTACTTAACATATCAATACCGCCAGCCTGTGCCACCTGGAAAGGAATCCAGTGACCGCAATTGTAAACAGGTGCGATCCATTCCATTAACATCACACGCTTCAACGGCATTTGATGACGACGGAGTTTATCAAGAATATGTGTTGTTCTTTTCTGCAAACCCGCCAGATAATGATAGGCAGCCGATTCATAACCCAGCGCTGTGGCAATAGTAACTGCTGTGTAATACACATCGTCGAGTGTTTGCGGAGTTAAGGCAATAATGGTTGGTTGTTTTTTAAGATTAGCAACTGCCGCTGCAGTGCAGGCGGTATCGATCTGGCATACTTCGCATACATCCTGTGTAAAGATTACATCGGGCTGTATGTTTTGTAATACATCTTCATCTACATAGTATAAACTCTTGCCTTGTGCTTTGCTGGCAGAAAATATTTTATCGATCTCTTCGCTGCTGTAATTTTTACCTTCCATTACACAACGCACCACTTTCTGTTTTTCCAGCAATGCAGTTGAAGAACATTCAAACGTAACGCCATGTAGCAGATGTTGCAAACCCATGTCGTAAATCATTTGTGTGGCGGCAGGTAAAAAGGAGCAAGCTCTCATGATGAGTGATGAATAATGAGTGATGAGTTGTTAACTCAATAATTAAGCTGTTTGCAATGCCGGTTTTTTTGCTTTCATCCATTCAAATACACCAAACATAATACCACTGTAAACCAAAGTGCCAATCAAAAAGTTTTTCATGTAAGGTGCGCCTTGTGCATAGCATTTAATCAAACTTGCAAAACTGTGATCCATTGTTTGACCGGTTGTAATATCAGTACAACCGAACAGGAATACACCAAAATCAACGATCAGCCAATACACTAATGTTGAACCGATGCCTGTGAACAGAACAGATGTTACTGATATTTGTTTGAGGAACAATCTTCCAATTAAAACAATCGCCACAAAACCACCATACACCCAATACCAGCTTCCGTACATAATGCCATACTGCCCGTTATAAACGAAAATATTTATGATGAGATCACTTACAAGCAAAGTGAGTAAGGGAAAACCAAACGCTTTCCAGTTCTTACTGAAGTAAGCCGCACCAAACAAGCCCATGGCGCCAATGGGTGTAAAATTACTCAACGGCCCAAGCTGTGCGGCATTGGGAATACGCAAGGCCGCCACTGCAATCATTATAATAGCCAGAACTGCAAAACGTGGATTGATTTTTTGTGTAGACATAGTTGATGAGTTATGAATGATCAATGATAAGTGATGAATGATGAATGTTCAACTGAACACTCATCATTCATCACTCATTTCTTACAAATTAAACCTGATACCGCCTATAATATTAATACCCTGGGTGCTGTAGCCAAACACTTCTACATAGTTTTTATTCAGCAGATTTTTGCCATCAGCAAATACAACGAGTTTATCTTTTACAATACTGTATTCTGCATGAACGCTCCACAATAAATAACTCTCTAATATCACTTGCTTTGCAGGTTCAGGCCAAATGCCGAAATCCATATCAGTACGCTTGCCATAATTATAAGCGTTGGTGCTTACAAAGAATGCAGGAGTTATTTGGTAACTGAATGTTGCGCCAAACGAATGTTTTGGTCTGCGTAAGAGATTGAAATAACTCGTGTCTTTACTTCCTGCACCCTTGGTTGTTACTTCGCCATCAACAAAACTGTAATAAGCACTCAGTTTGATCTGCTTATTGAATTGGATGGTTGGCTCAATTTCAAAACCATAATCATCTTGTTTATCGTAGTTCTCGTATTTGTTGGTATAGATGATCACATCTTTACTGTTTCTGTTGAAATAGACTGCACGGAAATTCACTTTATCATTGAGTAATGATGTTTGCACCCCTGCTTCAAATGTGCGTGAAGTTTCAGGTTTCAGATTAGGATTAGCACCCCATGCACCATACAAGGCACTGATGCCGGGAGCTTTAAATGCAGTGGCATAATTCACAAACACTTTCACGTTATCGTTAATTACATAAGAAGGATTGATGCTGTAAGTAAAGTTGTCGCCGTATTTTGAATGTTTGTTATAACGGGCACCTGCTTCCAGGTAAAAACCTCTTAAGTTCTGAAGAAAGATAGAAGCATAAGGACTGTTGATACGGATATTCGAATCAAGATTTTGCTGGTAACGGTTATCAACACCTGCCAGCAATTTTAGTTTTTCAGCTACCTGGTAGTGACCAAAAATGTCAAAAATTTTATTATTGCCTTTAAAAGGAAAGGATCCATACATACGATCCATTTCATCATAACTGAAGTAAGCACGGCCACCTGCTTTTTCTGTTTTCAATTCAACAGCAGAACCGGCTGTGAGTAACGACGAGTTAAATGTATTTGCAGCATCAGTATAAGATCCGTCATCATAACTGCCTTGGAAATAACTGTAACGTGCAAATGGCTGCACACGTATATATTTACCAGCTGGAGCATCAACGCTAAAACTTACTGCATTATTAAGGAAACCATCTTTATCAAAGTTTTTTGCTTTAGTAGTATCTAACGCTTCTGAAATACCTTCTGATTCGTTGTGTGCAAAGGAGAAATTGTAATTGATCTTTTCGGCCGTACCTCTTACACCTGCAGTGAACTTGTAAGTTTTGAAAGAGCCCGCAGCTGCGTTACCATATACCTGTGCAGGTTTTGAAGCACCTCTTTTTGAAATGATGTTCACAACGCCAGCCACAGCATCTGAACCGTAGTTGGTCGATTGAGCACCTTTTACAATTTCAATGCGTTCAATTTGATCGAGCGGAAGTAAGCGCAGATCAAATGCACCTGAGAAAGAAGGATCGTTAACAGGAATGCCATCAATGAGAATAACTGTATTTCCATTACCAGCTCCTCTCAGGAAAAAGCCTTTGTCTTTACCTGGGTTGCTTGTAGCACCATTAATAACAATACCTGCCTGTTCGGTTAACAGTTGCGCAAGATCTTTGCCTGCACTTTGCTCAATGGTTTTACGGTTGATAACAGTAGTTACTTTTCCTGTTTCAAGTACCTTTTGGTTGACCTTGTTTGCTGTAATGATGACTTCGCTTAACGATTTTGCGGTACTGTCCTGGGCATTTAGTTGACTGCTGATAAATAATCCAGCAGCCACTACAAATAAACTCTTTTTCATTTTCTTAAAAAATGGTTTGTTGTGACTGCTTTCAGAAAAAGAATTAGAAAATATAAAAGCGATGTGCCGTTACACCTCCTGCCTTTCACCCGAAAGCAAATGATTAATGAAATAGTATCGGCAGGTCTTCTGGCTCGTTCGCTGCTGAGCACCTTCCCGTTGATGTGGCAAGTACCTTTCAACAACAGTGGTATGTAGAATTTCAGCAGGTGAGTGGTGAGTAGTGAATGACGAGTAGAGATTCCGACGAAGGAAAAATCATTCACCATTGACAATTCACCATTCACATTAAGAACTTACAGCTACGGGGATAGCGCCGGATTTGCACCGGACTTCCCTTTTAATCCCGGTTATGAACGCCGGGAACCGTTACAGCGCAAAAGTAGGGGGGCGGTTCTGTAAACGGAAAAAAGTTTTTACACATCAGGTGTTGATTTTTCCCGGCCATTCATCTGCTCATTTAGTTTGCTCACCGATACTCTGCACATTCCTTATTTTTAACGAACTTCATTTGCACATGAATCGTTCTTCAGCAGTTACAGCAGGATTACATGCAGCCGGGTGGGTCTTGTTTTACAGCATGATTATCTTATTTATCACTAACGGTGGTCCCGATGGCAACACCTCGTCCATTGACCTGTTTACCCTACCGGTTTTTGTGTTCTTCGTCATCTTTCCTTCTGTCTTTTACATGCACCGTTTTCTCTTTATCCCATATTTATTGGAACAGAAAAGGTATCTTTTATATATTCTTGTTTTCGTTTGTCTTTTCTTACTCGTGTTTTGGGTAAAGCCGTTTGATGCAGTATTGAACAGTGTTCGTCAAACACCCGGCGGTCCGCCACCTGGAATGGAGCCTGAATTTTTTAGTAAACCACGGCTCACGCAGCAGCCAAAGCAGCGTGATTCGCATTTCGATATTATGAGCATCATCCTGTTTTTATTGGTATGGCTGCTTTCATCGGCCATGTTTGTATTCAGAAAATGGCGCTTAACCGAACAACGGGCCTTGCAGGCTGAAGCAGAAAAAGCGAATGCTGAACTTTCGTTTTTGAAAGCACAGGTAAACCCGCATTTCCTGTTCAATACACTTAATAATATTTATTCGCTGGCTGTAAGCAAGAGTGAACATACGGCAGACAGTATTATGAAGCTGTCGAATATTATGCGTTACATAACCGACGAAGCAAGAGAAGACAAAGTGAGTTTACAGCAGGAACTGGATTGCATGCGTGATTATATTGATCTGCAACGCTTGCGGTTTGGTAAGAATGCACAGGTAATGTTTACTGCAACAGGTTCGCTGGAAAGGAAGAAAATTCCACCGCTGTTGCTGATGACTTTTGTAGAAAATGCATTTAAATATGGTATAAGTAATCATGAACCTTCGCCGATAGTAATTCGTGTAGAGGTTGGTGAAAAGGAATTGTATTTTGAAACGATGAATAAACTTTACGAAAAGAAAACACAATTGGAACGTACGGGTATTGGTCAGCAAAATGCATTGAAGCGCCTGCAACACATGTATCCTTCCAAACATACCATCAGCATTGATACGGCAGGTGAGTTTTATACGGTTAAGTTATCTTTACAAACCTGATAGAATTAAATGTCTGCATCTATGTCGTTAAAATGTGTAGCTATTGATGATGAATTACCTGCTTTGCAGCTGATGCAGAAATACATTGCTGATCATCCGCAGTTGCAATTACAGCAAAGCTTTACAGATGCAGTGTCGGCTTCTGAATATTTAAAAACAGCAAATGTTGATCTGTTGTTTGTTGATATTAATATGCCTGATATAACAGGGCTCGACCTGGTGCGTTCGCTCAGTAATCCGCCCATGATCATCTTCACCACAGCGTATAAAAAATTTGCCATTGACGGGTTTGAACTGAATGCAGTGGATTATTTGTTAAAACCCATCAGCTTCGAACGGTTTTCGAAAGCTGTACAAAAAGCAGCCGATTATCATCAATACAAAAGCAAACCTGCAACCACGGCTGAAGAAGAAGCGCTGATGGTTTTTTCAGAATACCAATTGGTGAAGATCAACTGCAGTACTATTGAATACATTGAAAGTCTCGACGATTATATCCGCATCAACATCACGAACGATAAACCCGTGATGACATTGATGACGTTAAAAGCTGTGTTAGAAAAATTGCCTTCTACACAATTTAAAAGAATACACCGCAGTTATATTGTAAGCATGGAGAAGATAAGATCAGTTGCAAACCGAAAGATTAAATTATCATCGGGAGCAGAACTGCCTGTAAGCGAAAGCTACCTCGATGTACTGAAGAGCTGGAAACAATCCTGATTCATCGGTACAAGACAGTTGTTCACCGATACATAAAAAATTTTATCGGAGCTGCGTCTATCTTTCTGCAACAACTATTTATAAGGGTATCTGCATGAAACAATTCTAGTCCTTATTTGTCTGTAACAACGCCCCGTTTTTAAGATCCTTACTATTTAACAAACTATGTAAAATCCGTACCCTGTTTTTGCGTTACAGGCATAACCTCACATCCATCTTATTCGCTTACCAAACTTGCTGCTTTCATTATTCAAGTATAAAAACCAATTGAATGAAAGCAAATTATATCCGGCCAATTTCTTTCGTGTTTATCATCATGTTGTCAAATGAAACGAAAGCACAACTCAACACATCGAAGTATGAAGTGGGTGCTAATATTGGCACTTACATTTACCAGGGCGATCTTGCGCCCAGTCGTTTCGGATCATTGAAAACGATGCAACCCGGTTTGGGTTTGTATGGCACAAAATATTTATCTCCATCGTGGGGTATAAGGGCAAACCTCAACTTTGCACGTTTGAAGGGAGATGATGCAAAATATTCAACACCCGATTACCGGCAGCAACGCAATTTTAATTTCAAAGCAAATTTGTTTGAAGTATCAGCTGTTGCTGTTTGGAAGCCATTTGCCGATAATTTTTCAAATAAAGGCAAAGGAAGTATTTCACCTTATTTATTTGCTGGAGCAGGCTTAGGTGTAGTAAAGATCAGGCGTGATTGGAGCAGCCTTAATGCAGCCTATTTTGCTGAAGACAGTGATTTTTTAACCGGTCTAGCAACTGATCAGGCACATCGTACTCCACGGATCATGCCCGTAATACCAATTGGTGCGGGTGTGCAATATGGTCTATCTGATAAATGGTTCCTGCATCTCGAAACAACCTACCGTTACACATTCACCGATTATTTAGATGGCTTCAGTCGCTCAGCAAATCCATCAAGAAAAGATACGTATTACAATATTTCACTCGGGGTTACTTACAAGTTTGGTAAAAATGCGAGTTGGAAATGTCCGCCATTACGACAATAAGAACGGATTCACCGATGCATTGTACCTGTTGGTCGGCAGATAAAAAACTTCATTAAACATCGCAGATAGTTTTACATCAGAAACAACATAAGCAGAATTTTTATCACAACATCAAACCAAATTGTATGGAACGCAAACACTTTTTAAAAAACATGTTCATCGGTGCGGCATCTGCTCCCGTTATTTTAGCAGCCTGTAAAAAAACAAGTGCTACTGATACGGGTTCAACTTCAGGAACAGGCAGTGGCACTTGTTCAGTTTCACCAACAGAAACTGCAGGGCCGTTTCCAACTATTACACCTTCTTCATTGGTACGTACAGATATTCGTGATGACAGAACAGGTGTTGCGCTCACCGTTAAAATAAATATTTTAAACACCAACAGCAATTGTGCTGCTTTGCAAGGTGCCATTGTTGATATCTGGCATTGCGATAAAGACGGTTACTATTCCGAGTATGGTGGCACAGGTATGCAATCGGTAAATTATACAGCTGTTCATTTTTTGCGTGGCCGGCAAACAACTGATGCGAATGCCCTCGTGCAGTTTACTTCTATTTTTCCCGGTTGGTACACAGGCCGTACAACACATATCCATGTACATATTTATAAAGCAAACGGCACTTCTTTATTAATTACACAAATTGCGTTTCCTGAAGGAAGCAACAGTGCAGTAGTTGCCGTGAATGCTGCTACTTCTTATGGTTACACAAAAGGCATGAGCGGTTATACTTACAACGCAGCCGATAATGTGTTTAGTGATGATACAAGTGGAAAAGAAATTGCTTCTATTAGTGGGAGTGTGGCTGCAGGTTATGTGCTTACACATAATATTTATGTAGCTGCATAAAAAAACTTGTTTTTTATGTGTACTCTTTTATTTCCTTTGGCCACATAGAATTCGCCATAAAATTTTCATCGGTATCAGATGAAATTACCTCGAAAATTTTATAGCTCATTTCATGTGTAGATAAAAAGACGTTGGCGGAGCTGTTTGGCAAAACCAGCGTCTTCCTTTAAACTTAGTTATGCAACGCAGGATCATTCGTATTTGTTATAAAAAAGTAATTGATGTAAATGCACAGCCCGGCTGGGAAAAACTTCTTTGGGAGAATACCTGGCAGGAATTGTTTATGCAGCAACAGTTTTATAACAGCGAAAAGAATCATCAAACATTTGCATCATTACTTAACGATGTGCCTGCTGCTGAAAAATTACATTTTCTTACAAGCACTGCAGCAGTTGGTTATTTGCGACAGTTAAATGGATTTGTTCCCGATGTGTATAATAACAGGGGTAACCGTTTCCTGACGTTCAGTGATTTTAAATTTGAAATCATTGATTCCGATTTCACAGATAAAACAAAACATCGTATAGCCATCAGTTTTTTCAGTGATGGATTTGTATGGCACGAAACGCTTGCTGATTACCTGTTGCTCTCTGCTGTTGTTGATGAAGAAACAAAAGATGCTGTATTCACGCACCTGTTGCGTATGCAACCCTACCTTGATATTTATTCATTAAAAGAAGAAATGGTATGATCGTGCAATCACAAGCGAAAATGTTCCTGGGCGATGAGCATGGACTTATTGAAACAACCTGCTTTCGTAACAGAACTTTGTTTAACTACGAAAGTCAATACAGCCAGCACCGTGAACCGTTTGAGCGTTTTTATTTATTGAACGATTATACATTAGATGGAGGCGCTTCTGTGCAGGTACATTTCTCCGAAGATGCATTTGTACTGTTGCTGCCGGTGGTGGGTGCTGTACAATATTGTAACGAAAAACAAAAGGAGCAGGTTGTTATTGCGGGGCAGTCGATGATGCTGGTGAAGAAAGCAGGCGAGAGTATTAAATTAGTAAATGTGTTTGAAGAAGAATTGGTGAATGTGTTGGTGCTTGCATTTAAAACCAGTGATGATCAATTGCCTTCCGGGTTTATTTATAGTTATGATGTAAATGAAAAGCCTGGCGGTCTTGTTCGGGCAGTAAGTAAACGATACGAATTGCCGGCAATACTTTCTGTTGGTAAATTTTCTGGAAGAGCGGAAACGATTTATCACAGCGATCAACCTTCTGCCAATGTGTTTGTGTTTGTACTGGAAGGTGCGTTTGAGGTGGAAGGCCGTTTGCTGCATGCAAGAGATGGGTTGGCTCTTTGGCAATCAACAGCAGTTGAAATGGAAGCGTTGAGTAATGATGCCTTGATTGTGGTGCTGGAGTTTTGATAGAACTGTTTATCCCCTCTTGGGAGGGGCTTCGGAGTGTTACACGTGCGGAGAAATAAACGGGGTGGGTTACTTATAATTTTTTAACCAATCACAGTTTATCTGATCACTCTCCCGCCAAAACCTGACGAACATCAGCACTGCAAATTCAGAAAAGAAATCATACTCCAATAATTTTGCCACTTAATTAAGGCATATGTTATTACTCACAAAGATTTTCGATTTTGAAACGGCGCACGCCATTGATGGTTATAACGGCATGTGCAAAAACATTCATGGTCATTCGTATGAATTGCATGTAACTGTTGGTTCGCTGGTAAATGAAAATGCGTTTTTACCGGCTCCCGGTTTTCTGCTCGACTTTAAAGACCTGAAACAAATTGTACAAAAAGCAGTAGTGGATCTCTTCGATCATAAGCTTGTGCTTTCGCACAATTATATTGCCAAACACCCGGAAGTAACCGAGCAGGAAAATCTTGTTGCATGGGATGCTGAACCTACTGCTGAAAATTTTTTGCTCTTTATTAAACATGCTGTTCAGGACGAACTGCCCGATGATATGAAACTGGTGGAACTACGTTTGTACGAAACTAAAAATTCTTATGCTACATGGCGGGAAGAAGTGGAAGTTTACCAGGGAGATATTTGGTAAGATTGGTTGCATTGATTTGTGAGAGCAAGAGAGGGACAAAGTTTATGCAATATAAATGCAATTGCGCTATCCGTTTGGAACTCTCTAATTATGTAGAGATATCTCCTGCGTCGACATAACGTTTCGGTCAGTTTGAGTGAACACAGAGATACCGAAATTTCGGAGCCTCGTCATGTCGAAGGAGAAATCGCTACAATTTCATACTATTTAAAAAATCAGAACCAGTTACTTCTTCTTACATCCCTGGAACAACGAAATACCTGCATAATAATTCCGCCCCGGTGTTACATTGTAAAAACGGTTGGCGGCAGCATTAATATCATTTCCTAAGCTATAGGTTTCATCAAATAAATTATCAGCACCAACAAATACTTCAGCACGCAGTTTTCCAAAGTAGAGTTGTTTGTAACCAAGTCTTGCACCCAGCAAATGAAAATCGCCACCATAAAATGTATTGACATCATTCAAAGGCGTTTTCTCATTATAGTTATAAGTAACGTTGATGTAAATACCAGGCTTCAGTGTTACATCTAGTCCTGCAGCAACAATATGTTTTGGTACGCTGGGTAATCGTTTGCCACTGAAATCGTTTGTGAGTTGTTTAAAGTCTTTGTACGTAAAATCATTGTAAGTATAACTCAACCATACATTTGCTGTTGAAAGAAAATCAGTTTCGCTATCTGCAATTGCATAGCGTGCAAATGTTTCCACTCCACGTTGGCGTGTACTGCCGGCGTTTACAAAATAATCGGCACCACCTCCATCTCTGCGTTGCACAATGGTATTGCTGAGGTTAAAGAGAAAACCATTTACATCCACAAACAGTTTGCGTTTGTAATTGAAACGGATACCTGCTTCATAATTCCATCCTTCTTCTGCATTGAGGTTGGTAGAGATCACACCTGTTGAAGGTAGCACCTCAGCAGAAGTGGGAGCAGAGAACCCTTTGGCAACTGAAGCATACACCGACAGTTCTTCCATGACCTTTTTCAATACTGAAAGTCGTGGAGCAATTTCATTATCATAGGTTCTGCGTTGCGGATTCAATGGAAATTTATTCAGCCGTATGATCTCGATCTTATTCTGGTTAATACTTGCACCTGCAGTAATGATCCAGCCTTGTGGTAATTTCCAATCGGCTTGTGCAAATACATTCCATAAAAACGGATTCACTTCATCTTCTGTTTGCAGACTGTCGCTTGTGCCGCTTACATTTTTATATACACGAATGTTATACCAGCCTCGTTGCAGTTCTCCACCGGCAATAAATTTTAATTCACCAATTACATTACGTGGAGTAAAAGCAAATACAGTTCTTCCGCCGGCATGTGGTTCGCTGCGGCGTTCGAAGTTGCGAACAGTTGGGTTGGCAAATTGTGAATAAGCACCATATAATGAAGTGGTATTCTTAAATGTTTCCATGATCTGGAAGTCATGACTAAATCCTGCAAAGAATGTTTCCTGGTTCACACTCGCATTCGCCTGAGCACTGGAAGGAGTTTGACCAACTCTTGGTCTTGCCTGTTTTGGATTGGCTGCAAACTCAGCAGCAGTTAATCCGCCGGGAGTCTGGTAAGAAAGATCAGCATACATCACATAAGTGCGGATGCTTTGTTTTTCGTTGAGTGCAAAACGGCTGTCCCAACTGAATACTGTGCGGTCGAGTCTCGTCCACTCACGGTAACCACTACTGTGCAATTTATTATAGCTGATGGTTTGTTGTGTAGCGCCTTCGCCAATACGAACAACGGCATTGATATTGCTCAAGCCAAAACTGCCGCCTGTATAATCAACACCCACGCCAGCGGGTTGATTGCTGCTGTTTGTTTTCAACAGCACAGCACCACCACTGCCGCCACCATATAAACTGCCTGATGGTCCTTTCAATACTTCAACAGAGTTGATATTATAAAAACCCAACAGGTTTAAATAGGTTGAGCCACCGGGTTCAGTAAACGGAATATCGTTGAGATATACTTTTACGTTGCGCACACCAAAGGGCGAACGTAATGAACTGCCTCGAATATTTAAACGGTAACTGCCGGGGCTGCGTTCTTCCATGCGTACACCGGGTGCAGCATTGAGCGCCGGAACAATGGATGAATTACTGAAACGGTTTAATTGTTTCTGGCCCACATAACTTACAGCTGCGGGAACATCCATAAGCTTACGGTTCTGTTCAAACGCTGTGATTACGACTTCGCCTAATTCTTTACTTACAGAATCGGGTTGTGACTGGGCAAAAGAGAAAAGTGCAACAACTGTTGCAAGCAGGGTTAGTGATTGGTTCTTCATGCGGCAAAAATAGGGAGAAAGATACAAGGAACAAGATGCAAGGAACAAGATACAAGGGACAAAATACAAGGATCAAGAATCAAGGAAGAAAATCCAGGATTCAGCGAACAAGAAAATTGCAACTGTATCCTCAATAGAATCCATCCCATATCCTGAATCAGAAATCAGCCATCATAAATCAGACATCCTTCATTATCTTCAAAGCCTGAGAAGCATGCATGAAAACCTCAAGTAACAAACTCAACCTGTTTTCGTTCACCATGATCGTTGTGGGCCTGGTGATCGGTATGGGTATTTTTCGTACGGCCGCTACCAGTGCTAAAGATGCCATTGATCCATCGGTTTACTTTAGTGCATGGCTCATTGGCGGGTTGGTAGCTTTGTGTGGTGCGTTAACGTATGCAGAGATCGGCAGCCGCTTTCCTGTAACCGGTGGTTATTATAAAGTGTTTGCACAAGCTTATCATCCAAGTATTGCCTTTGCTATTAACTGTTTAATCTTAGTTAGCAATGCAGCCAGCTTAAGTGGTGTGGCATTGATCGGCAGTGGTTATTTATTAAAATTATTTCCCGGCGAGTGGACAGATATTCATAAAGCATTGGTGAGTTGTGGAGCAATCATCATCTTTTATCTTATTAACCTGCGGGGTTTGAAGTTGAGTTCACTGGCACAGAATATTTTAATGATCATCAAGATCGGGATGATATTGGTGTTGATCGCTGCTTTATTCTTTCCTGATAAATATGCAGTGCAGGAAACGACTACTGCTGTATCAACTTTCAGTAATATGGATTGGATCAAAAGCTTGGGTGTGAGTTTGATTGCTGTTTCATTTACATACGGTGGCTACCAGCAAACGATCAACTTCGGGAATGAAGTTCAGAATCCAACCAAAAATATTCCCCGTGGTATTTTCATGGGCATTGCCATCATCATTGGTTTGTATTTACTCGTGAACATGAGTTACTATAACCTTGTTGGTTTTCAGCAAATGAAAGGCGAACGTGAAATTGCTTATGTGGTGATCGATAAAATATTCGGATCAACAGGCGCTACTGTTTTCTCTGCATTTTTATTTCTTGGTGTATTGGCTTATGTAAATGGTTTGCTCATGAGTAACCCACGGGTGATGTATGCAATGGGTGACGATGGAAGCTTACCAAAAATATTTGCGAAGCAGAATGAAAAAACGAATGTGCTCACGTTTTCATTAACCGTGTTTGCTACCATTTGCGTCATCATCTTATTCTTTGCACAGGAGTTTGAAAAGATATTGGCCTTCACTATTTTTCTTGACTGCTTTGGGATGGTGTTGAGCAGCGCTACTATTTTCTGGTTCCGTAGAAAGACAAAACATTTAGATGGAACAGGCATTTATAAGATGAAGTTGTTTCCATTGATGCCGTTGATCTTCATGGCTGCTTATGTGTTTGTAGGAACAAGTATTGCCATTGATGATCCTTCGGCTGCGTTAACGGGTGTGGCTGTGCTTGCAAGTTTTGTGTTGATCTATTTTGTATTGCATCGGAAGAAAAAATCCAATGAACGGGCAACCAGATGACTGCTCACCCAACGTGTGACTGTTGATCATGTTTGAGTTTACGTTGTACAGTCATCCTTTGGATGAACAGACAACGATAATATAATCTTAGCGTCGCTTCCTGATTTTTCTGTACCTGCCTTTCATTAATGAAGGTGCATGGCGACTATGTATTACACCACAGATCAGAATATTGGGTTCCTTTATTTCAAAGAAAATGATGTAGGGGAATTTTTTCAGGAATGCTTTTCTGATTTCGCCGGTTGCTTTGTTGTGAGCAGTGGGGTTTTTCTGTATAGTTGTAAATGCAATTTCCAGTTGTTGTCCGAACCGGTTGCCGAGTCCTGCTAACTGTAAATCATACCAACGTGCAATTTCAAGAATATCTTCTGCTGCAAGGGAGTGAATAGTTAAAGTGTATTCCAACGATTTGCAAGTTTTTCTTTTAACTCATTCAAGGTTAGAGTTTGAGTGGGAGAGGCATCAATCTGCTTCATGCGTTGCTGAATAAAATCGATTTGTTCAGTAGTAAGCTTACGGTCTTCGGCAAAGTCATCTTCAAGATGATCCTGTATTGCTTCCATAATCTCAAGTTGCTTTGCTTTCGGCAGTTTTAATATTTCTTCAATACTGAGCATATCATACATTTGATTACTCTAATTTACAATTTTATTCTCTTATCCCGAATGGACATTTCATATATCCTCAATGAACTGGGCGAAGACCGTGAGCATTATTTCAATGCCATCGCACCACCAATCATTCAAACAAGTAATTTTCGTTTTAATAAAGTTGATGAGTTGCGGGCTGCATTTGCAGATGAAATGAGTACTTATCTCTACAGTCGTGGGTTAAATCCAACGGTTGATATTCTACGGAAAAAATTAGCAGCATTGGATGGTGCAGAAGACTGTCTTGTCTTCAACAATGGAGCAGCCGCCATCTTTGCAGGCGTACTGGCGAATGTAAAAGCAGGCGATCATATTGTAAGTGTAAGCAAACCCTACACCTGGGTACAACGTTTGTTCGATGTTATTCTTCCACGCTTTGGTGTTGCCACAACTTATGTTGATGGGAGAGATGCCAATAATTATTTCAATGCTACAAAAGCCAATACAACATTTTATTACCTTGAAAGTCCCAACAGCTGGGATTTTGCCCTGCAGGATATAACAGCTATT
>JAKFDY010000253.1:0-3958 GCA_036675885.1 Lacibacter sp.
CGGATGCAAATAAAGAACCTGAGCTGAATAAGATAAAAGTATTTCCTGTACCGGTTTCCGGCGTTTTAAATGTGCAATTTGTTTTAGGTGAGCAGGCTGACTATGTCGTTGAGCTATATGACCTCAAAGGAGCGTTTATTAAAATGTTTGACAGAGGACACATAAATCAGAGTGCAGTTTACACACGATCGTATGATATAAGCAGGTTGCCCGCAGGTATTTATATGCTGAGATTGAGTACGAATAAAGAGATAAGCACAAGAAAAATTATAATCAAGTAAGTGACTTGTTGTAACCAGAGGTTATTACTCTGCTGCCGGGCAAGCAGTTGTAAGAGTGTATGAAGAATTGATTTATTAAAACATAAGAATACATAAATAAAAGTCATTGCCCTGATTTCTTTGATCAGTTATTGTGTGATCTCTCATGCCCAGGCTCCGCAAACTTCTCCTGAGAAGTTTGCGGAGTTTATTCCTCTATATCCAAAAGGTAAAATGCCAAACAGTAAAGGCATGAATTTAAAAGACAGTAAATGAACCTGTTTTCAAAAAAGACACATTCAATATTCTGAATTATGGTGCGGTTGCTGATGGCCCTGAATACAAAAAGTATTAGTAAGGCTATTACAGCGTGTACTAAAAAAAGGTGGTGGCGTAATAGTTGTTCGAGGTGAAATGTGTTTGTGAAAAATCCGGGCTATGCTCAAAACGGAGATGGCATTGATGTAGAAAACTGCAAAATGTTTTGATCGAAAGAAGCACATTTGATGGGGGATGATGGAAAATGTAGTAAGTCCGGGATGAATTCATTACCGCTGATGCAATTAAAAATGTTTACGCCGGTGTAACAGAAAAGCCAAGTATGCTTTTGGCAATCATCCTCCATCACAATGCAGATATTAAAGCATTGGTTGGTCAGGAGTATTCACATGCAACCTGGGTGAAATATGAAACTACACGAAAGCATGTTGAAGGATTTCTTCTTTACAAATACAAACGAAATGATATTCATCTGAAGGATCTGAATATCGAATTAGTTTCAGATTTTGAGTTCTATCTGAAAACCGAAAAGAAGATAGATCTCAATACCAATGCCAAGTACATAAAGAATTTAAAGAAGATCATCAACGAATGTGTTGCTAAGAACTGGTTACAAAAACATCCTTTTCTTTCGGAAGCCGAATTGCATAGACTGGAACAAAAGGAATTTGTAATTGAGCGGCTGGCACAAGCAAGTAATCAAATGAAGTTGTTGCCTATCCCTTCCAATCAAAAGGCAAATGCATATCTGCAAGAGATTGCTGAAGAAAAAGGGAAGTGCCGAGACCGGCTCTTCCGGTTGATTGCTGTACAAAAAATGTTTATACAAAACTTTACTCTTTAGCCGGGAGTGGTAAATCTATTTTTTTTAGTATTGCTGGCGAAGAAGGATACCGGTTATTATAGATGAGTAGTTCTGTTATTCTGTTGGCATTGTCTCTTTTGATTTCACCCATCACCGAGGTATTTTCAAAAAAGAACTTATCAATTGCATAAGGCTTCATCTGCTGTTTAATCCTGCTATCTTCTCTTTGATAGTATAGGCCATTATCACTGATTCTGATATATCGCTTCACGGTATCTCCAATGTAAACACCGGTATATGATTGCAACACCGAATCGCTTAGTGTAATCGCCTTAATTGTGTCCGGCCTGTCAGGTGCGATGGCAGTAAGTTTCGCAGCAATGATCTCCGCTAGGCTGCTTCGCTGGTTCATAAAAACAGCCACAAACATATCTTCCTTTGGCAGGTAAATTGCATCAGTAGAGTAACCCACAGCAAAGGGATTGACCGTTCTGTCATTAGTAAATACCAATAATTTTTACCAGCCGGAATGCTCTTTTTTGTATGGTTTTGGCTGCCTATATTTTTTTATAACTGTCCAAAACTTCAAAAAATATGTAGTTTTGGCTGATAATAAATAAACAATGGATAAGCTGACCGGGCGTTATGAAGAAAGAAAACTGTTGCAGGAAGCTCTGCAATCGGCAGAGCCGGAATTGATTGCCGTCTATGGCAGACGCAGGGTAGGTAAGACCTACCTGATCAGGACAGTCTATGCAGAGCAATTGCTGTTTGATTTTACCGGTGTGCATGAAGCAGGCTTAAAAGACCAGTTGCTGAATTTCCGAAACGCCTTGCAGACCGCTATGGAAAATGAGATCCCACTGGCAGTACCACAAAACTGGATCGAAGCATTTGCGTTCCTGCAAAAATATCTTGAACCAAAAATCAAAAAACAGAAAGGCGTTGTCTTTATTGATGAGTTCCCCTGGATACATACACCCAAATCAGGCTTTCTTCAGGCATTCGGTCATTTCTGGAATACATGTGCAGGCCGTCAATCCAATATCATTGTTGTGATCTGTGGCTCTGCAGCTTCCTGGATGATCCGGAATATCGTGAACAATAAAGGTGGTTTGCATAACCGTATTACCAAACGCATACGGCTGCTGCCGTTTAATCTGCATGAAACGGAAGCCTATCTGAAAAGCAGAAAAGTGATTCTTGACCGATATCAACTGCTGCAACTCTATATGGCTATGGGCGGTATACCTCATTACCTCAAAGAAGTAAAACCTGGTGAAAGTGCGGCACAAACAATAGACAGGTTGTTCTTTTCAAAAGACGGATTCCTGAAGAATGAATTCCGTAACCTTTATGCATCTCTGTTTACCGATGCTCATCATCACATGTCGATCATAAAGGCACTTGCAAAAAAAGGAAGTGGTCTAACTAGAAATGAAATTATCGATGCATGTAAGTTATCTTCCGGCGGCACAACAACGCTGATTTTAGAAGAACTACAGGAATCCGGTTTTATTGCAGGGTATGTACCATTTGGGAAAACGTCGAAGGAAGGTATCTATAAACTCTCAGATGAGTATTCGCTGTTTTATTTAAAATTTATCGAAGGTTCGAAAGCTACCGGTGCAGGTACCTGGTTACGACAGGTAAATGCTACCTCTTATAAAAGCTGGAGCGGATTTGCATTTGAAGCAGTTTGTCAAAAGCATATTGACCAGATTAAAAAAGCATTGGGCATCGCCGGAGTCATGGTTGAAGAATCAGGTTGGCGTTATCAACCGGAAAAGGGTAGTGGAGAAAAAGGTGCACAGATTGATTTGCTGCTGGACCGACAGGATCGATGCATCAATATCTGTGAAATTAAATTTTCTGATGCGGAGTTTGTTATTACCAAAGGATACCATCAAGAACTGAAAAATAAAATACAGGCATTTCAACAGCAGACAAAAACAAAAAAAACAATCTTTTTAACTATGATCACTACCTATGGAGTAAAGCAAAATATTCATTCAACAGGGTTACTACAAACCGGGATTAATATGAATAATTTATTTACTCACATCAGTTAACCTAACATTTCATGAATCTGACCGGAAGATAAAAAAGAACAACTCTTCACAAATAATCAAAAAAGCATTCAAATAAGTCAAAATGAGAACAGTCTAAACCTTGTTGTAATCCTATTTTTGTATGGGTGAAAATAAAAACGGGTTCATGCTTGCTATAAAAAACAAAGAGCGTTGTATACTTGGTACTGCCGGTTTAGGCGGCGTGTTGGGAGAAGTAAACCCAATAGAATCTGTGAATACAATACTCGATGCTCTTGAGGCAGGAATTACAGCAATTGACACTGCCCCGGCTTATGGTGATGCAGAATTGTATGTAGGTGAAGCTCTTCGTTTGTGGAACGGCGAAAAACCCCGGATCAGTACAAAAGTGGGTCGGCTTAAAGGCTTTGAAATTGATAAAGGATTGTATGATTACAGTTACGATGGTATGCAACGTAGCGTAGAACAGAGTTTAAAAACACTAGGTGTATCGCAACTGGATATTTTATTTCTTCACGACCCCGATGCGATCGATCCTGCTGAAATTGGAAACGTAATTGAAT
>JAKFDY010000254.1:0-6596 GCA_036675885.1 Lacibacter sp.
AAGATATAGGGTTGCTTCGTCTGCATTATTAATTATCAGTTTTCCATTATCAATTCTCACCGTTCCGTTTTTTGCTACCACACGCAAATAACTTTCACCACGCAATGCACCTGTTCTTACTTTTACCGACAGCACCAAATCAGTACCCACTTTTGTAACCATGTAATTTTTATGTGCACTGCTCAACTCTGCTGTAAAGCTGATACTTTGTTTTTGCGAAGCAGAAAGATGAACAACAATTACCTGGTTTGGCTGACTCACCAAATATTCTCTTCTGTAATTAACACCATTCAACGTATAAGTTGTTGCAGCAACTGCATTGGCTATATCCAGTTCTCTTCTGTAATTGGTTGCCTCGTTTGAGTTGGCAAATTTTAAGTTCAGATCACCGAATGGCTGATATGCTGCCTGGTATGCACCAACCGGTGGCGGATTATCATCCACAACAAAATATTTCCAATCACCATTCAACGAAATCTTTGCAGCAGGATTAGTTACAGGTGCAATGCCAATGTGAATGCTCGTGTCTTTATAACCATACACACCACCTTTATCAGAAAAGTTCAACACAAGAATGGCTATAGTATTTTTGCCTTTGTGCAACAGATTTTTTGCAACGGTATATTTTCTTCCTTCGGTATTTTGCTGGCTATCCACCAATTGGCCGTTCACATAGGTATAATCCCAATCACGAATGCGGTTGAAATCAGCAATCATATCTTCTTCCTTCCAATCATCGGGCAATACAAAACTTGTACGCAGCCACACAGCACCATCCAATCCACCAAACCCAACCTGCTCCCAACCTTCCCAACTCGGCACCGTCATTGTTTGCCATTTGCTGTCATCAAAATTTGCTGCTGCATATTTTTTATCAGCAATTGCTTTGGCAATCCATCCGCTGCGTTCGCCTTCAAAACTTTTCAAACCCATGAATTCTTTCTCCGCCAACGCTTCTGCTTCTTTCTGTTTACCTGCAAACAACAACTGACGAATACTGTCTAAATATTTGTACGCACCGGGTCTGCTGTAAGCCCTCGGCTCTCCCGTCCACAAAGTTTCTTCGTTAAACTGTAAATGATCATTATCAACCGCACCAAATACCATTGCCCCCAAACGACCATTACCAATCGGCAATGCTTCCGTCCATTTTACAGCCGGTTTTTTATACCATAGTTTTAAATCCTGAGCCTGTAAAAATTGAATACTGCAGATTGCAGCGGCAAGAAATAAATATTTCATTTTTTGTATCATCGTTATTGCTACTATGATGCTGTTGTTGTGTCACTCACTTGTACAACAACAATTCTATTCGTTCTGATTATGTTATTTACATTCATCTACTCAAACAACCAATCAATATTTTTATTCTTCGCATCACTCATCAGCATCGCATCATATACAGGTATCACCTGTCTTCCATCAACAAAGCCCAACACTAAACAAACTCCTTTCGGCAGTTTTAAGGTGTTGATGCCTGCTTTAAATGAATAACTGTGAATGTTCACCGGTGGCATACCTTCAATGGCAATTGCATTTGAAATTTTTATTTCTGCCTGGCCATAATCATCAGCACTGGCATTTGTTTCCAGTTCAGGTGCTTTGGCAAAAACCGTGTCAGTTGTAAATGCAGCACGTTGTGTTTTGAAATAGCCTACCAACACTTTCACTGGCGTATGGGTAAAAAAGTTGATCTCTGTTGGTTGGTTCAATTGTTGCTGAAATGAGAACTGAATTGCTTTCAATCCCTTCAATTCTGCTGCCAAACGTTTTATACTGATGGTTGTATCACTAAAAAGCAATGCACCTTCATTTAACACAATCGGATTAAGATTCAGCTTGTCATCAGCCTGTTGAAACGGTTTGCGTTCTTTTACAGTTGATGAGGATGTATTCCTCAGCGAATCAATTTTGTATTGAAACGTTTTCAGTTCCGTTTCAAACACAGGCACCATTTCTGTCCAATGTTTAAAGGTTCCATCCACACCACGCATGGGGATTTTTCGTTGCTGTGTTTGCATACTGTTGGCATAGAGATAGGAACCTGCAGTTAAACGGGCCAGTTCTTTGTAATCACTTACACTTTTTTCCAGTAACGGAACCGCCAGTTCAAGATCTGTAACATTACCGCTGTACTTGTATTTCAACAACTGCACTGCCGCTTGCACTTTACTGCTGAAATGATCGGCCATTGCCTTGTAGCAATACATGTCGTTTACAATCCTGTTGAACTCTTCTTTATTCTTCGTCACCCGTTTTGCAACTTCACGAATCGCTGCTGTTGCTTTATTACCATGCGTCACTACTTCGTTTGCAATCTGTGAAGGCGTTTCACCAATATGTTTAATTCCCTTCTGTTCTTTATCTGCATAATCAAGGATCATTTCACCTTCCGGTGCTTCCGCATCGTACAACAAAGTGAATAAACCATAACGGAATGGATTGATGAGTTGTGTCATCAACATTCCCAGTGTTAATGTCTGACGGTTACCATCCGTAATTCCAAAACGACGCAGCAACTTCGGAGCAATCTCTCCACTTTCTTCGTAGGCGGCTAATATTCTTCTGCCATCTGCTTCGCTGCAACCAAACTTCGCTGCAAGTTGTTTGCTCCAGTAAACGATCTCTTCTTCACGGTTGCGTTTTGCTTTCCATGCATAACGGCTCCATGCACTGTACCAGATCCAGTCACGTTCAATTTGCAATAACCGTTTGCCGCCTTTTACACTGTCGGCACTATAAGGCCAGTCCCAGTATGAAGCCTGCGGATACAAATGCAAACCATTTCCACCCATTACTTCGTGCATACCAATTACACTCTGCTGAATAAAATCAGGTGAGCCATAACGGAAAGGTTCGAGGTTGGCAAGAATATGTACGTTCTCAATCTGCACACTTCCTAGTTTGCTTAATGTTTGATGCAACTCAGCCCACGTTCCTCTTGGCCGTGCATAGGTCAACGCTTCACCGTTGAACTTTGCTTCTGTGTATAAATTTTTATAGAGTGGTAAAGAAGCACGCATTACTGCCGGTGCATCGGTATCATGTGCACGCAAAACAATGGGCGGTTCCGCCACGGCGGACAAGTCTTCTGTTTTGTTCAATGCTTTCAAACCATCTTTCACACCCGGAATAATTGTTTGTGTGAACCATTCAATATCATCCTTGCCCACTCCTTCCATTGCTTCACCCAAACAAACCATTAAACCTACGTTTGGATATTTTTCTACAAAAGCTGCGATGGACTTACGTGTATAATCAGCGATGAGCGGAATGATGGGACGTTCACGTTCCTGTGTTTTAATCTTGTGATGTTCAGCAAATGGTTTGGAGACGATGATATTATAAAACATTTGTATCACCCAGATGCCACGCTTATCTGCTTCGGTTGTTAAGAAGCGATAGATCTCTTCATTCTTTTTAAAAGTTGCATCATCCACTTCCACTGCATAAGGATAATCTTTCAACTTCACCAGTGAGGCAAACGGATGACCGTTCCAGAGATACAATGAATTCATACGGTTCGCTACCATCGAATCGAGATATTGTATCCATAATTTTTTATCGTAGAACCAGGGAAAGGTTTCAGGTGTGTAAGGATATTCGTACACATTTCTGCCGGGCAGGTAGTAAGGTTTCTGCACACCAATGCATGCACCACGCAATACCATCTCAGGTGCATCTCTGAATGAATACGTAACTGGAAATTTCTTTATGGTTCTTAACTGATCCGCAAATGCCAAACAGCCATATAAAATTCCTGATTCATCATTGCCAATGATGGTTGTGAGGTTGTTCTTTGTTTCGATTATAAACCCTTCTTTCTTACCACTTGCCTGTTTAACAAGAACAATGCTGTGTTTTACCGTGTTCAGTCTTAACTGAGTGATCGTTGCTTTTAATCTTTGCTCAGCAAATGTTGTACGTGGTGAAGCTTGTTTGTTTTCAATCTTCACCTGCGCCGAAAGAACTGAACTGATCAACAATGATATGACAAGTAAAGACTGCTTCATATTATTTTACTTCCACTAATTCGTTTAAATAAATCTCCAGCATCGTAAAACCATTTGCATCAACTTTATTACGATCGCTTGCATCGTTTGGATTCAATCCTTTTTTTATTTCCCACGCATCGGGCATGCCATCATTATCTGTATCAACGGGGGCAGGAACAGATTTATATTCAGCCCAGCCACCCACTGCCAACGGACTATCAATAATACCGGGCTTACCAAATGAACCTTTGCCAAGAGCAGTACCTGTTCTTGTTTCTTTCACCACACGTTCATCGGTTGCATCACGCTTTGGAAAGATAGCACCTGCATAACGCAACACTTTTTCATACGATTCTTTTGCTGTTTCAACAGGCAATCCAATGCTTACAGGAAATGCTTTTTCAGAAATCGCTTCTGAAGGATAACCCTGTGCTTGCAGATCAACACCACTCTTATTCTTTTTGGTCAATGCTTTATCACCTTCCATGATATTGCCATCCAAAAACCATTGCCCTGTTCCTTTGCTGTTTTCTTTTTGATAAGAAGCGTTTACAAATTTTAATTCAGCAGCAGTTGCCGGACCAGGCTTATAATAATTGTTGACGATATTCACTTGTGATATGCCACCTGCAATATTTACTTCGCCACCATAAGCAGCATTGGCATTGCCCCAGTTGTAAATAATATTATTGCGGTAATCGATCAATGCAAATGTATCGTGTGCTCTTGAACCGTTGAAGCGTATTGCACGGCTGTTAAGATGTGCCAATAAGTTGTGATGATAGCTTGCGTATTGTCCGCCCCATACACCACCATACGAACGATGTCCTTTCTGATGACCGGCTTCATACAAACCTTCACTTACTATGCACCATTGCACCGTTACATTTTTTGTATCATACATGGCTGCACATTCTTCGTTGGCCCAGCTGAAACTGCAATGATCAACAATTACATCATGACAATTCTCCATATCAAAACCATACAATCCCGTTTTTAATGTACCACCGGGGCGTGAACGGATATAACGGATAATGATATTACCGTGATTGCCCTTTGAAGAAGCTCCATTTAAAATAAGTGATTGATTTTTTAAACAAATACCATCGCCGGGAGCTGTTTGTCCGGCAATGGTTAAGTTGGAACGTTTGATCTGAATCTTCGACTGCAGTTCAATAATACCCGATACACGAAAGATAACTGTTAATGCTTCACCTGGAAATTGTTCCAATGCCCAGCGGAAACTTCCTTCGCCACTATCGTTGAGATTTGTAACTGCAATTACTCTACCGCCTCTTCCGCCTGTTGCATATTTACCAAACCCTTCGGCGCCGGGAAAAGCTATTTGCTGTGCAAATACATATTGAGCAAAAAATAAAC
Organism: Lacibacter sp.; assembly: GCA_036675885.1. Lineage (GTDB taxonomy): Bacteria > Bacteroidota > Bacteroidia > Chitinophagales > Chitinophagaceae > Lacibacter. The sequence goes on from JAKFDY010000254.1 coordinate 5,376, forward strand.
ATGCAAATATGATCACTGATTGTTTCTTCATCACGATTCGTTCTTAAAAATTAAATCAATTCATTTGGCTTGATACCGCCTCTCTTACAACTGATATAAGCTGCTTCTGTACATGCCATGGTATGAATACAATCTTCAACCGCATTATCAGGCTTCTCAATTTTTCCTGCAGCCGCAAGCATCAGTTGTTCCATGCTGCCAATAAATGCATGCGGAAACCAACTGCCTTCAATTTTCTTTTCCTGCCATTGCGGTTCTTTTCCATCTTCTAAAAACACATACTCAAAATTGTCAGCTTCACCACGTGGATAATTGATGAGTGCGCCAAAGTTGATGAGCACTGCACCCTTTGTTCCTTCGAACTTGATATAGGATTGTTGTTTGGGTGTGCCGTAGTTATGACAATGATTGGTGAGAATATTTGCTCTTGTCATGTCACCATAATCCATAATGATATTACTGCGTACTGATGCCAACGCCGGCATGCTTGGATGTTTGGTTGATTTTGCATACACCGATTTTGGATTGCCAAGAATATGACGAACCAGATCGATGTAATGAATACTGTGATAAAGAATTTCTACTCGTGGTGATGCCATTAAGAAATCCCACAGATGCCAGGGCGTGTAAACATTTACGTTTACTTCAATGTCGTTGATCTCGCCGAGTAAACCTTCCTCCATCATCCGTTTCACTTCAAGAATATAAGGCGCATAACGCAATTGAAAATTAACAGCAGCATTCAACTTCTTCTCTTTGCAGATCACCAATATTTTCTTTGCTGCATCGAAGGGCGATAAAGCGTCTTTTGACAAACTTGTGGCAGCGGGAAAAAAGATGGGCAGCCCGGAAATGGGAGGAGCAACAGCGAAGTTTCACTTTAATCAAAATGACCAATTTTTTTCAATCGGCACCCGGAAAGAATACATTGATCAGTTTGTGGCAAAAAACGCGGACAACCAATTTGCTTTTTTCGATAAAATATCTTCTGGTCCAATCGGAGGTTATGTGAACCTACAATATATCCTCTCATCGTTTAGGACCGAAGCCAACAAAGATAGCCTTGGACGATTGGCCCTGGATGCTTCCCTTAAAGTCTGGGATAATATCCTGGTTAGCGGTGGCGAATTCAAGGATGGAGGGATGCAGAATCATCGCCCTGGCGACCGGCCTACCGCCCTCCTCCAGCAAGCAGGAGCGAATGTCTTTCGGTTCAATTTC
>JAKFDY010000255.1:0-18520 GCA_036675885.1 Lacibacter sp.
GGCTCCGGTTTCGTATAACACCAGCCAGTTTTCGCCTGATACATCATGCCATTTCTTTGCCCGTTTTAATTGATAAGAACTGGGTAATGGCAACAATGCACTTACTGCTGCAGTTATTTCTTCCACTTCCGATACAACTTTTTCTTCCTGCACAACAGGTGCTGTGTTACCATCCTGCTTTTTATTTTTACAGGAAAGCATCAGAGAGAATAAAAACAACAACACACAACAACGCATCATCAGTTTATCAGTTTTAGCAGCAACCACACAAACGGTGTTGCCAATAATAAAGAATCGAAACGGTCAAGAAAACCACCATGGCCCGGCATAAAACTACCACTGTCTTTTACATTGGCTAATCGCTTCAGTTTACTTTCAAGCAAATCGCCAAACGTACCGGCAACTGCAGCAACTGCTGCAATAATTCCCCACAACCAGGGAGAAGACGACTGGCTTAAATAACCCAATGCCCACATTACCCCAACTGCTAAAATAATACCACCAATAGTTCCTTCCCATGTTTTTTTAGGAGAGATGCTGCTGAGTGCTGTTTTACCAATGAGCGAACCAACAATATATGCCATGGTATCGTTGATCCAGATGGAACCAATAATGATAAGCGGTACAGCATACCCACTGATTCTTGCCAATAACGTAGAAATATTTGTAAACGTATCTTCTCCGTTATGCGGCATCCACATGGCACCGCTGCGTAAATGCATGAGCAGGGCCCAGCTCAATGATATATATATCAAACCAAAAATGGAATGAGCAATGTATTTAAAGTTGAATTGTTTGGAGAACAGCAGTTCACTCAATGGGATCAATAAAAATCCAACAAGAGAAAGTATCCATCCAATGGAATGTAATGATACCTTACCTGCAATATACCAATCGGCTGTAAAGAACAACATCAATCCATAACCTGCCAGCATTACTCCATATTTATGAAACGGATTAATGCTTTGATAGCCTTTATCAATTAAGCCAACCAGTTTCTGGTACTCGAACCAGCAACCGAAATGAATAATACTGAAAAGCAAAAGAAAACTCCATTTATTCCACAATAAACCAACAAGCATCACCACAACAAATAAAATTGCTGTGAGTGCACGTGTGCGGAATGTTTGCCAGTTAAAAGCCATTACGGGATTTGTTATTTAAGATATTGGTTTTGCGATGAGTTGTTTTGTACATCAGCAATACTATCAGGATATACTTTCGTTGCCATTAATCTCTTTAACTGAATAAATAACACAATTAATACTGCTGCACTGATCAATCCAGCCCACCAGGGAGCACTATCGCCCACTTCCATATCAATCTTTTTATCTTTTGTGTATTGCCAGTAAAGAATAGTTACCATCAACGCATTATTAAAGAAATGCGCAATAATGCTGTACCACAGGTTGCCTGTATAATAAAAAATATAGCCCAGCACCATACCTAATGCAACACGTGGAATAAACCCATACCAGGAAAAATGAATAGCACTGAAAATAAATCCGGTTAGAATTATTGCTGCTATTGGATAGCTTGTCCATTTATTTATGAAATTTTGCACATCAGAAATAACTAAACATATAATTAAAAGCACCAGTAATATAGGATAGCAAATCCAACTTATCCCTTTTTGCTCTACAGAAATATAATAAGCAAAGCCAACCAAGAAAAAAAAGCATACTGTGTATAGTGCCGAATTATTCTTCCATTTCAATAGTATGGACTGTAATCCTCCCCGGAAAAACACTTCCTCTACTATGGCAGGCAATAAAGCAATAATAAACAACGCAACTACATAATCAAAGGGAGATTTAAAGGTTGCCATTATTTTTACTTGATCCGCATATTGTGATTCCAAGCCATCAAACATTTTTTTTGCAGAGACCGTGATTGGATATGCTTTATTTAATTCAGCTAAAAAACCAACAAAAGGCAACGCACATAACATGATGAGTATGGCTACTATTGCTCTGTTCAAATACAACCCCTTTTTGAAACCAAGACGTTCAAATGGTTTCTTTGATGCAATTCTTGCAGTAATAATAGGCGGCACAAAAAAGATAATAATGGTTGATACCACCTGCATCATCTTCACCGCATCCACATTTGCAGGGTTAAACCTCTCTTTTTGCATCTCGAAAAGTGATTTTCCCGTCATCCCGATCCAGATGGGGATGGCTGCCACACTGCCTATCACAAAACATCCTACCCAAATACCGATGAGGATCAAAAACTCAACCGGCGGCTCTAATTTGCGCTGATACTGATTTTCGTACATAACTACTGGTGAAAACTGATTAAATTTGCAGCTCTTTTTGAACGTGGTAAAGATAGGTAACATATCGCTTCCTGAATTTCCGCTCCTCCTTGCACCCATGGAGGATGTGAGTGATCCGCCATTCCGTGCAGTTTGCAAGGATAATGGTGCCGATATGATGTTCAGTGAATTCATCAGCAGCGAAGGTTTGATACGTGATGCCATCAAGAGCAGGCAGAAACTCGATTTTGAGGAAGAAGAACGTCCTTTCGGTATCCAGATATTTGGTGGCGATGAAGAAGCACTTGGCATGAGTGCCCGTATTTGCGAAACAGTGAATCCCGATTTGGTTGATATCAACTTCGGTTGCCCGGTGAAGAAAGTGGCAATGAAAGGTGCCGGTGCCGGTGTATTGAAAGATATTGACCTGATGGTGCGGTTAACCGCCTCCGTTGTAAACTCTACTTCACTTCCAGTTACCGTTAAAACAAGATTGGGTTGGGATGATAAGACAAAGAACATTGAAGAGGTAGCCGAGCGTTTGCAGGATGTGGGTATTAAAGCCTTGAGCATTCACGGACGCACACGCACACAGATGTATAAAGGTGAAGCCGATTGGACGCTGATCGCTAAAGTGAAGAACAACCCACGTATACAGATCCCGATCTTCGGCAATGGTGATATCGACAGTGCTGAAAAAGCATTGGAGTATAAAAACCGTTATGGTGTTGATGGAGTGATGATCGGCCGTGCTGCCATTGGTTATCCCTGGATCTTTAACGAGATCAACCACTTTGTAAAAACCGGCGAACATCTTGCTCCTCCTACTATTGAACAACGTGTTGAAGTTTGCAGAAAACATTTGCATAAATCCTTTGAGTGGAAAGGACCGAAGGTGGGCATTTTTGAAATGCGCAGGCATTATGCCAACTACCTGAAAGGTCTTCCCAACATCAAAGAATACCGTGGCAAGCTTGTTACTTTAAATACTGTTGAAGAAATTGATGCGGTGCTGGATGAGATTGTTGTGAAGTTCAGTGGTTTTGAATTTGCCCCATCGAAGATTGAACTGATCAACTACCACGAGAAGTGCCCAATTGATTAAACCCAGTTGGCCTTTACAGGCAGCCGCCTTATTTACCAATTAATTTATCCTCATTCTCAATTTGTTAATGCCTGCCGGTCTTTATTGGCAAGATGCTTGCACTCGTTTTGTGCCATTAAATTGATTCACCAAAAAAACGAGTGCTAATGGTTTCAGTAATTATACCAGCCTATAATGAAGAAGCAACGATCGGTAAAGTGATACAGATCGTGAAAAGATCTGCATGTGTAAGCGAGATAATTGTGATCGATGATAAGTCGACTGACCGTACCAGGGAAGAAGCCGAGCTGGAAGGGGTGAAAATTTTTACCAGCATGGTTCGTGGTAAAGGCACTTCCATGCGTGAGGGGATACTGCTGGCAGAAAACGACATCATTGCATTTGTTGATGCGGACATCACTACTTATCCTGATGATGTGATTGACCGGCTAGCAAAGCCGATCATTGATAACGAAGCAGATTTTGTAAAATCATACTTCGACCGGCAGGCCGGTCGTGTTACCGAATTGGTAGCGAAGCCGCTCCTGTCTTTTTTATTTCCATCACTCAGTCATTACCAGCAACCACTTAGCGGCATGATCGCCGGCAGAAAAGAATTACTGCAGAAAGTAACCATTGAAGATGATTATGGAGTTGATATAGGAATTCTTATCGATATGCATCAGAAAGGTGCACGTATTACAGAAGTAAGTCTCGGTTATATTGAAAACCGCATGCAGAGCATTTTTCAGTTAGGAAAAATGAGTAAAGAAGTAACCGCTGCAATTTTGAAACGCTCCGGTCAGGTCATCGACACAACTATTGATTTGTTTACCGGAGAATATTTTCATACAAAAGAACCTCAACTCGATTTTGCTGTAAAAGAATCCATAAAAGGTTTTCACAAGTTGGCCATTTTTGATATGGATAAAACCATTCTGCACAGTAGTTTTATACGCAGCATGGCCATGAAGTATAAGTTTGAAGATGAGTTGAATGAGATCATTCTGGCATCTCACCCAACTTATATCCGCATTAAACATGTAGCTAAGTTGTTGAAAGGAATGAGTGTTGCTGATATTCTTAAAACTGCAGATGAAATTCCTCTTATTGAAGATGCAAAAGAAACCATTGAATCATTAAAAGAGAATGGTTATGTATGCGGCATTATCAGCGAAAGTTTTGATGTGGTAACTACACATATTGCTAATAAGCTGGGTATGCATTTTTCGCTGGCGAACGAACTGGAGTTCAACAGGAGTGTTGCCACAGGCGAAGTAAAAATACCTTCCTTTTTCCTGAAGAATAAAAAAAGCGTTTGCAATCACGATTTTTGCAAATCAAACGCTGTAATTGAAATTGCCGATCGCTACAATATCGACAAACAACATATACTGGCTATGGGCAACAGCAAGAACGACATCTGTATGGTAAAGAATGCCGGAACAAGTGTGGCGTTTTGTGCAGATAATAAAACATTGAACAGGGTAAGCGATCACCAGATACTCGTTCCGAAATACGGAATGCTTACATCGCTGTTGTTTTAATTTTCAAGGTTAGTTTTTGAAATAAGATAAACAGCAAGAAAATCCATGAGGAAAAATATCTTTGTTTCAATCTTGCTGTTTTTCTATGAACTGGATTATCCTCATCATCGCAGGTTTATTTGAAGTTGGTTTTGCAACCTGTCTCGGTAAAGCAAGATCTACAACAGGCAACACATCTTTGTACTGGATGATCGGTTTCTTCGTTTGTCTCAGCATCAGTATGCTGCTGTTGTACAAGGCCACACAAACACTTCCAATCGGGACAGCTTATGCCGTGTGGACAGGTATTGGTGCAGTTGGAACAGTAATCATGGGAATTATTTTCCTTAAAGAACCAGCTGATTTCTGGCGCTTGTTTTTTATCACCACACTTATCGCTTCTATTATCGGGTTGAAAGCCGTTTCATCCCATTAGGATTGTTGACGTACGAAGCTTTCAAGCTGCTTAGTGTAAACAGCTGCACGACTTTGAGCCGCAACATCAAGAAACAACGCAACTACAGTCATAATAAAAAGTCCTCCACCAACTCCACTCCACAATTGTTGCGCAGCATTCGTTCTGAAATAGAAGAAAAGAAAAATGGCTGCTACTAATAATACCACTTCAGCAATAATGATCACCCGGAAACTTTTCATCACTTTCTGCATGCGTGGATATTCTTTTTGTTTTAGCTCATCAGGATTCATACCATATGCATATACATTTCGTATTCGGTCATCATCACTGCGTTTATAAATTGTAAATCCAATACCGCCCGCAATCAATCCCACAATGATCATCGGAATAGCTGCACCTTTGAAAAAGGGCGTTTTCAAAACAAAGAATAAAATGAGTGCAGCAATAACAGCAACAATGCCAACAGCAAGAAAAAAGAGGCTGCCTTGTTTCTCCGCAGAGAAGTATTGTTCAATATCTGTTTTGCTGAACATGATGGATGATTTGCAGTAAGATACTAAAACTGCATTTTGTTTCCGATGGAAAGATGCTGCACCGAGGTGATATTGTGATGCTCCTGTAAAAGTATCAACTCCTGTTTGGGATAAAAGACCGGCTCATCGCTTAAATCGAATGTTCCATGATGCATCGGAATAAGTTCTTTAGCCTTCAATTGTTCAAACGCAACCAATGCATCTGCCGGGCTTGTATGTGCAGTATTCATAAACCATTCAGGTTTGTATGCACCAATGCCTAAAACCGCCACATCAATATTGGGAAAGAGTTGTGCTATTTCTGCGTAGTGGATTCCCAAACCGCTGTCTGCCCCAAAGTAAATCGTTTGCGTGGAAGACTGCAGCATAAAACTTCCCCACAGCATATCATTCATATCATGCAACCCACGACGGTTCCAATGCTTGGCGGGCAAATAACTTACCTGTACATCCGTTTCCAATTGATATTGTTGATACCACCCCGCTTCAATAATCGGGTTTGTGATTCTCCAGCTTCGTAACAGCGGCGCAATATTTAAACCCGTCAGAATAATGGCTGATGGATTTAATGCACACAATTCCATCATACTTCTTTTATCTGCATGGTCACGATGGTTATGCGACAGCAAAATATAATCGATCTGTTTCAATGCTGCCACATCGCAAGGCAGCGGCGTAAACCTTTTCAAAGGACCAACACTGTATAACACGGGATCAACAATAAAATGTTTTCCGCTTAATGTAAACAGAAAGCTTGCATGCCCCAGCCAAACAATACCATCTTCCCTGTTACCTGTAATCTGCTGATTAATTGAAACCTCAATATTTGTTTGTTGATTTTTTTTCAGAGGTTTAAATGGATTCTTTTCTGTTTGCCATTTAAACAGTTCTGCAAAAGAACGTTCAGAAGGTCCGTCGAGATTGATGTACTGTTGCTTTTTATTCAACAGGTTCCCGTTCCAGTTTTCTTTAATAAAAGGAAGTGAAGAATTATATGTAGGTAATTGTGCCATTCTTAAACCATTAATAATACAGCCACATAATGACAGATAGCTGCTGTTAACACAAAGAGATGCCAGATAAGATGATTATAAATAAATCTATCCCAGAGATAAAAAATTACACCGATACTGTAAAGTACTCCACCTATAATGATCATAATCAGAACAGGTGTTGGAATGGCTTCAAAAAACTGCCTGCCACTAAACAGCATTATCCAGCCCATCCCCAGGTAAATAACTGTTGATACATAATTAAACCGGCCGGTAAAAAATATTTTAAAAAAAATGCCAATGAACGTAAGGCTCCACAATACAATCAGCATGGCAATGCCGGTTGTATTCATCATATAGTTTAATAAAAAGGGAGTATATGTGCCAGCTATCAGGAAATAGATGCTGATATGATCAAACACATGTAATACCTTTTTTACCCTGGGATGTTGAAATGCATGATATAGTGTGGAAAAGGTAAACAGCAGTAAAAAACAAAAGCCATAAACCGCAGCACCAACAACTGCATTTGAGTGATCTTTTGTTGCGGCCAATGCACTTAGTACAGGCAATGCAGCAATACCAAAAATGATCCCGATGCCGTGGGTAATACTATGGGCAATTTCAAGACGAAGATCGGTTTGCGGGTCTGTCATACTGCTATTTTTCTATTTCCTTTATTATCTGTTCACTCATTGGTGAAACAGAAGGGTCAAAGTAATGCGTAAGTATGCCCTCTTCGTTTACGAGGTATTTCGAAAAATTCCAGTTGGGTGCTTTATTGTTCCAACCGTTCTTTGTTGAATCCGTCAGCCATTGAAATATTTCATTCTGTTCGTAGCCCTTTTTTACAGTACTCTTTTTCATTAATGGAAATGTAACACCAAAATTTACTTTGCAAAACTGAGCGATCTCATCGTCTGTGCCTTTTTCCTGTTCTTTAAAATCATTTGCCGGGAAGCCGAGTATCACCAGTTTGTTTCCAAATTTTTCATACAATTGCTGCAGATCATCGAACTGATTGGTATATCCACAATCGCTGGCAGTATTTACCAATAACACCTTCTTTCCTTTTAGTTGTGAAAAATCATATACTGTGCCATTGTTCATAGTTGCTTTCAACGAATGAAATGCTAGATGTGGTGTGTGAAGTGTATTCTCAAACACTTCAGCCTTTTTTCCTTTCATCCACATAAAAATGGGATACACTGCTTTTAAAAATTTTTGTCTTGTTGTCATACCTACGCTGTTTCGATTAACGTAAAAAAAATAAATGATTCCTGTAACTACAACAATCATTAAAACAAAAGTCAATCGTTTAAGTTTACGCATCTGTTTTATTTTCTTCCCAAAGCCAAACGCCAGAGGCGGAGTTTTGATTTGCTGAATGGAGGATAACGGAAAAAAGGTTCAAACCAATTCACTTTTTTTACGATTCCCTTGTAGTGTGTGAATGTATCGAACGAAAATTTACCTAAATGCCCACCATGACCGCTTGTACCAATGCCGCCAAAGGGAATGCTGCTGCTTCCCAATTGATAAATGGTTTCGTTGATACAGCCAGCGCCAAAACTGATCTTCTCAATAAAAAAATTCTGCGTTGCTGTTGATGTGCTGAAGATATAAACCGCCAATGGATTGGGATTTAGATCAACCAGCTTCAACACTTCCTCCTTCTCTCTGTAAGTAAATACAGGCAATACCGGGCCAAAAATTTCTTCACGCATCACAGCAGCATCTGGTTTTACATTGTCGATAATCGTTGGGCCAATATGCCTGCTTGCTTCATTCACATCACCACCATAAAGAACGTTTCCGTCCTGCAAATACTTTACAATCGACTGAAATCGACGATTATTAATAATGCATCCGTAATTATCATTCGCTTCTCTGTCTGTGCCGTAACACTCTTCAATTGTTTTGATAATTGTTTGCATGAGTTTGTCTTTAATACTTTCATGCACCACGAGATAATCAGGTGCTACACATGATTGTCCGCAATTGAGTAACTTACCCCACACAATTCTTTTCGAAGCCATTTTAAGATCTGCACTTGCATCAACAATACATGGGCTTTTACCACCAAGTTCTAATGATACCGGTGATAATTGTTTTGCCGCCATACCCATGATCTTTTTCCCGATCTCTGTGCCGCCGGTAAAGAACACATGCCCGAAATGAAAATGCTCCAGCAACTGCGGCACTACGGTTACACCATCGCCACTTACCGCATGGATATATTCAGCAGGGAAATGTTCATTGATGAGCTGTTCCATTAACGTAGATGTATGATGACTCAACTCAGAATGTTTAATGATCACCGTATTACCAGCCGCTATTGCACCTGCAACTGCACGATAGGTTAACAACAACGGGTAATTCCATGGCGAAATAACGATCACATTGCCGACAGGTTCTGGATATAGTTTGGTAACAGAAGGCAACAGATATAATGGTGTTTCTACAGTTTGTGGTTGCATCCATTGCCGCACACCTCTTAACTGAGTTCTTATTTCTTCATACACCGGACCAAGTTCTGTCATGTACACTTCCTGCTTATGCTTACGCAGGTCTTTGTACAAAGCCTCTTCAATCAGTTGTTCGTTGTTACGAAGCAATGATTCCAGTTTCTTTAATTGCTCTTTACGAAATGCAAGTGTCCTTGTAGCACCCGATTTGTAATAAGCAACCTGGCTATTATATAAAGTTTGATATGGATTCATGAATGGCTTTCGTGTTTTAACTGTTGAGGCAATCGGTTAGAAACAAGTGGTGTTACAAATGTAACAAAGCTTTATTCTTCTTTTCTGCTGTTTCTGCAAGCACCTTATTGCCGTGGGTCACCCGCTTCGTCCTGAGCTTGTCGAAAGGTTTTTGGGTGGCCCACCGGTTGCTGCAGAAGTATAATTGAATAAGTACCTTCGTTGTATGACGGACGAACATTTTATGAAACAGGCATTGAAGGAAGCAGAACTGGCGTTTGAAGAAGGAGAAATTCCCATTGGCGCTGTGGTGGTGGTAAACAATAAGATCATTGCCCGTGGGCGTAATATGACGGAGCGGCTCAATGATCCAACTGCTCATGCAGAGATGATTGCATTAACATCAGCATTCAGCCAAATTGGTGCAAAATATTTGCCCGATGCTACGTTGTATGTAACGGTTGAGCCTTGTTTGATGTGTGCCGGTGCATTGTACTGGAGTAAAGTAACCCGTATTGTGTGGGGTGCCGATGATGAAAAGAATGGGCACAAACGAATTACTGGAAATTACTCCTCTACGCCGAATGGCGGAGGAGGTCGGGAGGGGGTTTCGCCTTTTCATCAGAAAGCCGAAATTGTGAGTGGTGTTTTGAAAGAAGATTGTGCAAAGCTCATGAAAGATTTTTTCAAGGATAAACGATAGTATATGGCAAAAGCAACTTCAAAAAAGATTATTGTTACACATCCCGTAACAGGAACAGAACGGAAGTTTGATGCAGCTATTTATGAACCGGTTAAAGCTGCTATACTTCAAAGTCTGAAAGGCAGCAAAGGAAAACCCTTCACCGAACTTACTGATAATGTGGTGAAGATCATCCGCAAACAAATGCCTGGATTTAAAGGTTCCATTCCCTGGTACACCATCTCTATACGCCTCGATCTGGAAACAAAAGGCATGGTCGAAACCTTTGTTGAAAAAGGGAAGAAGCTGAATCGCCTGGCGAAATAGGCCTGCTCTAATCATCCACTGCAGTCTTTAACAAAACCTTCAAGAGCAGCATACAACTTCCTGTAAACGGTAACATCTATTCTGTAGTTCAATTCACAACTAAAATGAAATGAGATGAACAGAATAGTTGGTTTCTTATTCCTGAGTTTGCTGTTTTTATCAGCCTGTCGTAAAACCGATCTGCAACCTGCTCCTATTGATGAATCACAATGGTTGCAGAAAGAGCGTGGCGTAGTTGTGTTTTCCGCCTTCAATTGCGATTACATCGTTATTGAAACAGCTAACGGTTACACCGTAGCCGAAAACTGGTCGTTCCGCCCAACCGTTGGTGAAGTGCTCTATGGCGACTTTAGTTATTATGGTGTAAGAAGCATTTATAACCGCAGCCGTGGCAACCTTATGTCCATAAACATCCGTGATATCTGGTTAAGTTATTACCAGGCACAGGATCAAATTAACTGGTACTGTTCCCAATAAAAAACCCAAAGCCCCAATGGAGACAGGGAATGCAGCAGTGCATTCCTTTCTTTTTGCCTGCGGGTATGCTGATCAGTAAGGGTTGCCAACCTTTAAATGGATTGCAGCACTTAAATACAACTTATAAGATTGGCAACCCTGTTAAAAAACTTGTCGGTATGCTAATTGCTGTAAGCTTAATCGATCTGCATTTTAAATTATCTGTTTGTACATTTGTTCTCCGTTAAACAATTTCGTAAAATTTAAAACTTACAGAACATGGCATTTACATTAGCACCTCTTCCATATGCACATGATGCACTGGAGCCTCATATCGACACAACCACTATGCAGATACATCACGGCAAACATCACCAGGCTTATGTTGATAATCTCAACAAGGCTATTGCCGGTACTGAACACGAAAGCAAAACACTTGAGCAGTTGATAGCTGTTGCAGGAACTATTTCTCCTGCGGTACGTAATAACGGTGGTGGTCACTGGAACCATACTTTTTTCTGGGAATCATTGGCAGCAAACGCAGGCGGCGCACCGACAGGTGCATTGGCTGATGCAATTATTGCAGCTTTCGGTTCTTTTGATGCATTCAAAGAAAAATTTGCAACAGCAGGTATGACCCGTTTCGGCAGTGGCTGGGCATGGTTGATTGTAAAAGATGGCAAGCTTGAAATTACATCTACTCCTAACCAGGATAATCCATTGATGGATGTGGCTGAAGTAAAAGGCACACCAATCCTTGGCGTGGATGTTTGGGAACATGCTTACTACTTAAAGTATCAGAACCGCCGTGCAGATTATTTAGCTGCATTCTGGAACGTAGTAAACTGGAGCAAAGTAGCAGAACGTTTTAAACCCTAAATCCCTAAAGGGACTTTTAGGTTAATAAATTTTAAAGCCGTTTCAAAAAATGAAACGGCTTTGTATTTTTCTCCCTTTAGGGCCGGGGTCATTTCTTCTTTTTCCAGCAATCATCTGCATGATCATTTACCATACCACTCGCCTGCATAAATGCATAACAAATAGTTGAGCCAACAAACTTAAATCCACGCTTCAATAAATCTTTGCTCATAGCATCAGAGATTGCCGTTTTTGCTGGCACATCGCCCATGCCTCTCACTTTATTTACAATTGGTTTACCCCCAACAAACTGCCAGATGTAGTCGTCAAAACTGCCGAACTCCTTTTGAATAGCGAGATAAGTTTTAGCATTCTGTACAAAGGCATTCACTTTTAAACGGTTGCGCACAATGCCTGCATCCTGCAACAAAGCTTCTATTTTTTTATCGCCATACTTTGCCATTTTCTTTGCATCAAACCCATCAAACGCTTTACGGTAGTTTTCACGCTTGTTGAGAATGGTGTACCAGCTTAAACCTGCCTGTGCCCCTTCGAGGCAGAGCAGTTCAAATAATTTATCATCATCGTGCAAGGGCGTTCCCCACTCCTCATCGTGGTATGCTTTATACAGATCATCTTTTAAACACCAGCTGCAGCGTATCTTTTCTTTTGCCATGATTTTTGCTTTGTACTCTTGCAAAGTAATTAATTTCACAGTCCGCAACAGTACAAATGATACGCAAAGCAACCAGCACAGATTTTGGCTTCCTGTACTATTTGTACATGCATCCGCAGGTGAATCCATTCCTGTTGTATGAGTTTATGCACCCGGAAGATTTCCGCAGTGTGTTTAACGAATTACAAAACAAAGGTGTACTCTACATTTTTGAAGATGCGGATGAACCGGTTGGCATGTTTAAATTGGTACCACAACATTATCGCAATACACATATTGTTTATCTCGGTGGTTTGGCCATTGATCCCGAAGAAGCAGGTAAAGGTTATGGCTTGCGTATGATGGAAGAAATAAAAGAGTATGCAAAACAGCAAGGCTTTCTGCGTATTGAATTAACTGTTTCTACTTCTAATGAAAAAGCAATTCAGCTTTATCTCAAAGCAGGTTTTCATCACGAAGGGGTGTTGAAGAAATACACGTATCTAAAAAGTAGGAATGAATTTATGGATGAAGCTGTGATGGCTTATTTGTTTGATCACGGAACAGGATCGTAACCACTTCCGCCCCAGGGATGACATTTACTTATTCGCTTAATGGTTAACCACAAACCTTTGATTGGCCCATGTTTTTTTAACGCTTCAATTCCGTACTGGCTGCAGGTAGGTGTGTATCTGCATTTGGGGCCAATAGCCGGACTGATCACATACTGATAAAAACGGATCAATAAAATAAATGGAAAACTCAGCACTGTTTTAATGCTGCTGTGTTTTTTGGGGGTTGTATCAAGATGCTGACTGCACACTGATTTGTTCCAGTTTTTGTAAAGCGGCCCCCGTCTTTTCGGCTATCAATTTATAGTCGGGCAGTTCTTTACCGGTGAAAATAAAAAACACATGCAGCTGTTTGTTCTCTTGTTTCAGTTTTTGTTGCAGTTCATTTTTTTGCAACCGCCATGCTTCACGTAGCAATCGTTTAATACGGTTTCGGTCAACAGCTTTTTTAAAATTCCGTGTACCAACAGCAACTCCAAACAGCAATGGGCAACCAGCAACAGGCAATGGCTGAACAGAATAGTACACACGCAACGGTGAAACAGAGAATGTTTTGCCTTCTTTAAAAAGCAGTTCAATCTGCTTACGGCTTTTCATCCGCTCCTGTTTGCCTAATGTATATCGTGTTACTTTTTCCAAGTTTTATAATAACAAAAATAACTCCCCTTCCGGGGATGGGGGCAAATAAAAAGTCTCCCGTTTGTCGGGAGACTTAAGAATATCTTCTGTTCGTAAGAATATTATTTCTTAGCGCCACGCTCATCAGAAATAGTGAGCTTATGACGACCCTTTGCACGGCGGCTGTTTAATACTTTGCGGCCATTAGCATCTTGCATACGCTTGCGAAAACCGTGTGTGGTTTTTCTGCGACGCTTCGAAGGCTGGTATGTGCGTTTTTTTCCTGGCATTGTTTGCTGTTTTACTTCTTAAAAAAATACCGGGGAGAAACCGGAAATTTCATATCACGCAGTGAGAACACCACTTCCCGCTGTTTGTGAAAGGACGGCAAAGGTAGGGGAAACTGCCCGAAAACACAGTGTTTGAGGCAAGAAAATTCTGCTGCGGTGAGTCACCGGCCTTCTTTCGGTGGCTCACCAGCTAACACTTCAAAACCCACCCCTATTAATCAGTTTTATGTGATAAACCCTGCCGCCCCTCCAAGGAGGGGATAATCAGTCTGTCTTTCAATCATTTTTGATTATCCAGATAAAAAACTAAGATGATTAGCTGAACGATTGCCTATACCCGTTCAACTGTTGGGTATCCCCCCACCTTGGAGAGCTTGTCCCGTTTTTGCGGGAGGTTGGGGATGGGTCACTTTGCAAGCTCAACATGCTTCGCTTCCACATCCTCCCCATAAAACAACCGGGCATGCCTGTCAAAATCAACAACCGAATCAGTTGTAAAGAACTGCTTAGTCCCAGCTTTTGTCAGTCGTTCTTCCATTTCAGGGTGGCGCTGCAGGTAATCGGCCAGGCTTTCGGCTACAATTTTTCCCTGTGATAATAGCTTCACATTTTCCGGCAGTTGCTGTTTGATCTTGTCAGTTAGCAAAGGATAATGTGTGCAGCCGAGTAACACCGTATCAATATTGGCCGATTGTTGCATCAGTTCATCCACATATTCTTTTACAAAATAATCAGCACCGGCATTTGTGTGTTCATTATTCTCAATCAACGGCACCCACATGGGGCAAGCCTGTTGAAACACGTTTGCATCGGGGTAAAATTTCGTGATCTCTATTTCGTATGATCCTGATTGCACCGTACCTGCTGTTGCAAGTACACCCACATTTTTTGTTTTGCTGAACTGGCCAATCACTTCTGCAGTAGGACGAATAACGCCCAACACTCTGTTGTTTGGATTGAGTTGTTGCAGATCGTTTTGCTGAATCGTTCGTAGTGCTTTTGCAGAAGCAGTGTTACATGCAAGAATAACTAACGGGCAACCTTGTTTAAAAAACCATTCCACACATTCCAATGTGTAACGATAAACTGTTTCAAAACTGCGTGTACCATAAGGAGCACGTGCATTATCACCAAGGTAGATATAATCGTATTGAGGTAACTGCTGCACAATTTCTTTCATTACAGTTAATCCACCATAGCCTGAATCAAATATGCCGATTGGTCCTTTCTGCATGCTGCTAATGTAAGCACAAAAAAAATCCCCCGGTAAACCGGGGGATCAATATTGTAATTCTTAAGCTTAATTATTTAGCTGGAGTCTCAGGTATTTTCAAAAACTTCTTTACCAATGGTAACAGATCATCTGTTGCAGGCACCACTAATAAAGCATCTCTTGAAACAACATAAGCATAACCATTTGCTTTAGCTACAGATTGAATTGCATCCAATGCAATTTTCTGTACAGGAGCAAAAAACTCTTGTTCTTTCTGTTGTAAAAACTGTTGTGCTGAAGCTGAATATTATTGTACTGCATCAGCTAAATCCTGGAATTCTTTAAAACGGATCTGTTTGATAGCAGGGCTCCATTTAATTGAATCAACACGAATGACGCTGTCTTTTTCCTGGTATTCTTTAATCAACTGTGCATATACAACGTTGAGTGAATCCTGTGAGTTTTTTAATTTATCCTGTGCCTTCTTTGTTTCAGGCATAGCCACCAACAGATCGTTTGTGTTAATGTGACCAATTTTTTGTGCATTCACTGTTGCAGCTGTTCCCATAATTACTGCAACCACCAGAACAATAATCTTTTTCATTTTCTTTGTTTGTTTTAAATAAAGTGTACTTACGATCCCTTTTGGTTGTGCCTTGGCCGGGTTTTGATTAAAGTTTAACACCCAGGATCTTCAGCACATCATCGCTTTTGTCCAGTTTAGGGTCGGCAAATATAACGGTAATTCCTTCACTTTTGTCCAAAATAAAATCGTATAATCTTTCAGTTGCAAGACGCTGAACGGCGTTGTAAACCTTATCCTGTATGGGTTTCACCAATTCCTGCTTTTTGCGGAAGTAGTCGCCTTCAAACCCAAAACGTCTGCGTTGCAAATCACGCACCTGCTTCTCTTTATTAAATATCTCATCTTCCCTTTTTTTCAAAAGTTCTGGCGTAAGCATGGCCTTTTCTGTTTCAAGCTGGCGATACATTTTATCGAGATCAGCCTGCAACAGATCGATTTCTTTCTGCCATGCATCAGCCATTTCTTCCAGTTTTTTATTAGCATCCTTATACTCAGGAATTTTATCCAGTATATACTTGGTGTCAATAATAGCATAACGTTGTGCATTAGCACTAAATGCTGTAAGCATTAAGCTGAAAGCTGCAATCAGGAATGTTTTCATACAATTGTGTTTTTATACATGATGGATGATGCAACAAAAAAGTTGTCTATTCCGGTTCAAAGCCAAGCATAAAGGTAAACTTGGAAATATCTCTGAATCTTGCGCCGGGGTATGTTCTATCCAAACCAACACCATAATCAAACCCGAGCAAACCAAACATTGGAAGGAAGAAACGCATACCCAAACCGGCACTACGGCGAAGTTTGAATGGATTGTAATCCTTCACATCATACCAACCATTGGCTGCTTCAAAAAACGCTAACCCAAAAATAGTACTGCTTGGATTGGTGCTTAACGGGTAACGTAATTCCATACTATACTTATTGAAGATGGTAAAGAATTGCGTTGCTGATGTTTGGTTGGCGTTATTGATTCTTGGGTTTGAATTATCATACACGGGATAACCTCTGTGTGCAATGATGTCGAAGCCAATGATACCAAAGTTATTTTGCAAACCGGCATCACCCACCTGGAAACGTTCAAATGGTGAGATCGGCAGATCTTTGTTGTAGCGACCAAGGAAGCCAAATTTTGCTGCGGCTTTCAATACAAACTGACGGTTCTTTTCAGCACCTGCAGGTCTTCCGATCGGGATGAACCATTCGTAATTCAAACGCCATTTGTGATACTCAACCAAACGATATTTCTCAGCAGGATCGTTATACTTACCTGCATCACGGAACAAACTCCATGGTGGTGTAAATGTTGCCGTTAAAGAGAATGTTGAACCTGAACGTGGGAACGTTGGCTGATCAACACTTGAACGTATGATCTGGAAACGAAGGTTAATGTTGTTTGATACACCGCTATCAAGCTCAGGGAAGATAGGATAGTCCTTTAATTTATACTGTGTATAGTTAATTGATGTGATCAGGTTGAAAAAGTCATCGGGCCATTTTAGTTGCTTACCTAATGATACACTTGCGCCAAACGTACGCAGAAACTGTGCGTCCTCTGATTTTTTACGCAAAGGCAACCCTGTGTTCGGGTCGAAAGCATTAGCCAGTTTTGTACGGAACAAACTTATCGTCAGGTTATTTCTTTTCTTACCACCTAACCAAGGTTCTGTAAATGAAAAGTTTTGTGAGCTGAACGAAGGGCCGTTCGATTGAACACGCAACGACAGCTTTTGTCCATCACCACTTGGCAAAGGTTGCCATGCTGATTTTTTGAAAATATTTTTGGTAGAGAAGTTGTTGAACGTAACACCAAGTGTACCTGTTAACCCGATCAAACCACCCCAACCTGCACTCAACTCTAATTGATCACTTGATTTTTCTTCAAGTGTGTAGTTGATATCTACAGTACCATCATCAGGATTTGGAACCGGGTTTGGATTGATTTTTTCAGGATTGAAATAATTTAACGCCGATAACTCACGGATCGAACGGATCATATCACTACGGCTGAATTTTTCACCCGGAATTGTACGCAACTCACGACGGATCACATACTCCTTGGTTTTATCATTCCCATAAATATTTACTGCACGAATGGTTGCCTGTGGCCCTTCTGATAAACGGATCTCATAATCGATCGTATCATTATACACTTTTGTTTCAACCGGCTCCACACGGAAGAACAAATAACCATCGTCCATGTAAAGACCACTGATATCGCCACCTTCTGCTGAAAGTTGTTTCCCTAATTTAGAATTAAGTGTTTCGAGATTATAGATGTCGCCACGTTGTATGCCAAGTATATTGTTGAGTGCAGAATCGCTGTACTTTGTATTTCCTCTCCACGTAATGTTACCAAAGTAATACTGTCTGCCTTCATTAACCTTTACATCAATAACCAGGATGGCACCTTCAACGAATCACTTACTGAGCAAATGAAAAGTATCAGTGGCGCGTCTATGGGTGCCGACCTTGCGGATATCAACAATGACGGTTGGGCGGATCTGTTTGTTACGGAAATGTTGCCGAAAGAGAATGAACGCCTCAAGACGGTGACAACTTTTGAAGATTGGAACCGGTATCAGTACAACGTCAAGAATGACTACTACCATCAATTTACCCGTAACATGCTTCAACTCAACAGCCGGGATAAGGGGTTTCATGAAGTAGGACGACTGGCCGGCGTGGAAGCTACCGATTGGAGTTGGGGTGCACTGATGTTTGATATGGTCAACGACGGTCTCAAAG
>JAKFDY010000256.1:0-18508 GCA_036675885.1 Lacibacter sp.
GGCTGCAGAGATGGTTTCCGCTGGAGTGCCGACAGTAAGAGCATTGCTTACTGGCAGGTTGATGCCAACCAGATCAAAGATTATTACATGCTCAACACAACCGATGATGTTTATTCAAAAGTGATTCCGGTTGAATATCCAAAAGTGGGTGAGCAACCATCGCCTGTAAAAATTGCTGTGGTAAATATTGAAACAGCAAAAACAACCTGGATGAATATTCCCGGCGACCCTGCCAACAACTATTTGCCACGTATGGAGTGGAGTGGAGCAAATGAATTAATTGTGCAACAGCTCAACCGCAAACAGAACGAAAGCAAATTGTATTTCTGCAATGCATCAACTGGCGAGGCAAAACTTTTTCATACAGAAACAGATAAAGCATGGATCGATATTAAAAGCCGCTGGAACGATGATGATCCACGGGGCTGGGAGTTTATCGAAAAAGGACAATCATTCTTATGGGTGAGTGAAAAAGATGGCTGGCGGCATATTTACAAAGTAACACGTGATGGAAAAGAAACATTACTCACCATCGGCAACTTTGATATTGCAACAATCAGTGCGGTTGATGAAGCAAAAAATGAATTATATTTTATTGCATCACCCGATAATCCGATTCAGCGTTATCTCTGCAAAGTAAAAATGGATGGCAAAAGCAAAGCCGTTCGTGTAACACCTGCAGGTTATGATGGGACCAACAGTTATGAGTGTTCACCCAACGGAAGTTTTGCTCTACATAGTTTTACGAGTCGTTCTGTTGCACCTGCTACTCAATTTCTTAATCTTGCTACACATAAACCGGTTGCAGGCGATGAACTATTGAAGACGATGAAGCCGGTGAAGAGAGATAATCTCGAATACTTTACCATTGCAACCGAAGATGGCGTTACAATGGATGGCTGGATGAGTAAACCGAAGAATTATGATCCAACAAAAAAATATCCTGTTTTACTTTATGTGTATAGTGAACCTGCTACTACAACTGTAGAAGATGATTTTTATGCAGGCAATAATTTTATGTTTGGTGGCGATATGAATGCACAAGGTTATTTCTATGTATCGTTTAACAACCGTGGTACGCCGTCATTAAAAGGTGCAGAATGGCGCAAATGCATCTACAAACAAATTGGCCGGTTGAATACTCGTGACCAGGCAATGGGTATGAAAAAGTTATTGGCCGATCGTCCTTACCTCGATGCAAGCCGTGTTGCTGTTTGGGGCTGGAGTGGTGGTGGTTCAACCACATTGCATCTCATGTTCCAGTATCCTGATCTGTTTCAAACAGGTATTGCAGTAGCAGCAGTGGGTAATCAATTGTTCTACGATAATATTTACCAGGAACGTTACATGGGTTTGCCACAGGAGAATAAAGATGATTTCATCAAAGGCTCACCCATTACTTATGCAAAAAATCTGAAAGGAAATTTATTGTACATCCACGGTACGGGTGATGATAACGTGCATTACAGCAATGCAGAAGTGCTGGTGAATGAATTGATCAAACATGGCAAGCTGTTCCAGTTTATGCCATATCCTAACCGCACACACAGCATCAATGAAGGGCAGGGAACATTTCAGCATTTATCGAAATTGTACACAGCATATTTAAAAGAGAAATGCCCTCCGGGAGCGAGATGATATTATAAAATAAGAGAGGGGGCCGCAAAGCGACTCCTCTCTTATTTTATCTCACGCTTTAAACATCTGTTTACTTTTTTACAAGTCCTGTAAGGACGGCGATGTTAATAGAAATAAACATAAACGAATCGTTAAGCTCCATCGGGGCGATATATTTATAATGAACAATCAACATGCCGCCCCGATAGGGCTTGGTTATTTTTTTGATATGAATATCTACTGGCGTCTTACCCCCCCGGGGCTAAGCTGTCAACCTTTCAACCTGACAGGTTAATTTCCTTTATACTGTTAACCTTTATTTTTATTGATTGTCCTGCGCCATCAACCTGTCAGGTTAGAGTAAACAAAAAATCTTATCTTAATCCTTCAACTAAATTGCATGAGAACAAAATCTTTTTTCTTTTTCCTGTTATTAATAACAACACTACAAATAACTGCTCAACGTACATTGATTCATTGCGGTAAACTCATCGATACAAAAGATGGAAAAGTTGTAAGTAACATCACCATTATTGTGCAAGGCACAACCATTACTGATGTAGTAAATGGTTTTACAACAGCAACTGCAACAGACAAAGTAATTGATCTGAAAAACAAAACAGTGATGCCCGGTTTAATGGATATGCATGTGCATTTGGAAAGTGAAACAAAAAAAGGAGCGGTTGCAGAACGCTTCACACTTAACCCGGCGGATATTGCTTTTCAAAGTTCCCTATATGCACGCACAACATTGATGGCTGGTTTTACAACGGTTCGTGATCTTGGTGGAAGCGGTGTAAATCTTTCGTTACGTAATTCGATCAACAGAGGCATTGTTGTTGGGCCACGTATTTTTTCTGCTGGCAAGTCAATTGCAACAACTGGTGGTCATGCCGATCCTACCAATGGTTACCGCAAAGACCTGATGGGTGATCCCGGGCCAGCTGAAGGTGTTATCAATGGACCGGAAGAAGCTTATCATGCTGTTCGTCAGCGTTACAAAGATGGAAGTGATTGTATCAAGATCACTGCAACAGGTGGTGTGTTGAGCCAGGCGAAAGATGGATCAAGTCCACAGTTTACAGTGGAAGAAGTAAGAGCGATTGTTACTGCTGCAAAAGATTATGGTTTTATTGTGGCAGCACATGCACATGGTGCAGAAGGGATCAAGCGTGCCATTAAAGGAGGTGTTACAAGTATTGAACATGGAAGTTATATGGATGATGAAGGCATTGCATTGGCAAAAGAGTATGGCACATGGATGGTGCCAACCATTACTGCAGGTAAATCAACAGCAGACAGTGCAAAGATCCCCGGTTACTATACTGATATTGTTACACCAAAAGCATTGGCCGTTGGTCCGCAAATACAAAGCACATTTGCACGAGCTTATAAGGCAGGCGTAAAGATTGCCTTTGGTACCGATGCCGGTGTGTTTGCACATGGCAAGAACTGGATGGAGTTTGTGTACATGACTGAAGTGGGTATGCCGCCGATGGAAGCTATACAAACCGCCACAAAAAATGCCGCAACCATGCTCAATATGTGGGATAAACTCGGCAGTATTGACAAAGGAAAGATCGCTGATATTATTGCAGTTGATGGCGATCCGTTAACGGATATTAAAGTAATGGGCAAGGTTGTGTTTGTGATGAAGGAAGGGAAACTGTATAAGAAGGATGGGGTGCAGGTGTTGTAAGATGTTTAGTAGTTAGAATATAAAAACCTTTATTGCAGCATTTTTAAAGCACAATTCCAAATTATAAAACATGAAAACATTTGGCTATGCATTTGTATTTTCAATAATAGGGGGTATAGTCGGTGCATTAGTTGGTTTAGGTCAAACAAATTATGTAAAGAAAAGTCAAAGAGAAATTGCATTCCCAATCTATGCAATTGGTGGTGCATTATTTGGTTTAGTTGGTGGTTTGATAGTTGGCTCTAAAATTGGTTCAGCAATCGACGTAGAAGAAAAGTTAGGTTTCGACAAACAAGAAAACAATAAAGTATAAAGTTGGCAGGAAATGGGAATATGAAACAACGTTTATCAATCCTGCAACTGGAAACAAGAATAGTATCAAAACAGCCTATTCAAAGGAACACGATACTGCTCTTACTTTTTTTAATGATGTTCCAATACTGAACCACGAATCAAAATCAGGTGCAGATGACAAAATTCAAAAAGCACATATTAACGGAGCGGGTTACGTAAGAAGTAAGATTATGATGAATGAACTTACTTTAGACTAATAGCATAGTAAATAATATTTGGCCAGAAGTTAAACTCTTACGCCGTTATTGGTATTTCACTCTCCCATTTTTTAGATCTCCTTCGTCGACATGACGGCACTCCGGTAATTTGCACTGTCTTTAATTACTTAACATCTTACTCACGTCATGCTGAGGCACGAAGCATCTCTGCTCTGTAACGTCGTTTGCTATTTAACAGGTTATCTAATTTAATTGTTGTTAAACCATTGTTGATCACCTGACCATCCGATAGTTATTGGATCAACAAGTGAATTAGTATTTTGTACTCTCAATTTTTACAGATGTCTCCTTCGTCAACATGACGGACTCCGATGGTTTGACTGTCTTTAATTACTTAACATGTTACACCCGTCATGCTGAGGTACAGCCTGTCCCGCTTTGCGTGGAAGCATCTCTACACAGTTTTAATGTTGCCAATAAACAAACTGCTGAAAACAACATAACCCCAAGAACTTCTCCTATTGCATTCTTCTGTTTTCATCCGTACCTTATCTCACAAAAAACATCTGTTATGATTGATAATTTCTACCTGGCATTAGCTGCTATCCTGCTGTTGCCGTTATTGCCTGCTTATATTATTTATAAGTTTCTTCCCGAAAGTGAAACCAATGTGGAAGGGCCTTACAAAAAACTCAACCTGAAACTGAAAGGTGCTTTCGCCGGTTATTTCCTGCTGGTGTTAATGAGTCTTGGCTTGCAGTATGTAACTATGAACAGCAGCCAGGGAAAAAAGATAGAAGAACTCACAAGATCCATGACAGACAGCAGTGTATTGTTACAAACCTATCGTTCACAAATTGAAGCAAACAAAAACCCTGTGATCGATTGGAAAATAAAAGGCATTGTTATACCGGGTGAAAAAGAAGGCACACGTTTCTTTTTTGATGATGGCACTACTTCAAAAAATCCGGATGGCAGTTTTGAACTGATCAAGCGAAGTATTGCTGCGCAGGGAAAAGCAAATCCACCTAAATGGATCTGTGTGTACAATCCGGTTACTGGTTACCAGGTTATCAGTTTAAACAGGGAAATACCTCACCCCGATATTGCCAGTTATAACGTGAGCTTTAATGACGATCTGCATGAAATTCTTATACGCAAAGCAATTGATATTAACAGTGCAGCAAAAGATTCAATCGTTGCTGTTGCCGGTTTTCTAGAAAAAAATCCGGAACTCAAAGCAAAGTATATACAGGTGAATCCTGATTTCTTTGATAAAGCGAATAAGACAAGAGTGCTGCAGGAAAAAATTAAAGTGGTTCATATGCCTGTTACGAGACAATAGGCATGATGTTGTTTGCTTAAGCTTTTGTTTATCGCCTGACCAATCAACATGTGCATTCGTATTTTGCACTCCCATTCTTTAGAAAACAAATCTAAAGGTCTCCTGCGTGGACACGGACTCCGAGGATTGAACTGCCTTTAATTACTTTTCATCTTGCACCCGTCATGCTGAAGAATGAAGCATCTCTACTCTGTTATACTTCATACTATTTTACAGACCAATAGAATTAATTGCTCCATCCTGTAATACTGCACAAGTGTGCGACGCAAGGAACGATGCCATGAAATACAAAAGCCCGTAAACAAAAAGGCGCAAAGAAAAAATCTCTGCGCCTTTGTGTCTCTGTGGTTAAAATTATGCTTCCGCAAAATGCTTATGGAAATACGGAATTGTTTCAATGCCTTTATAAAAATTAAAGATGTCGTACTTCTCATTTGGGCTATGCAGGTTATCGCTGTCTAAGCCAAAACCCATGAATACAATCTTAATGCCCAGTTCTTTTTCAAACAACGCACAGATAGGAATACTGCCTCCACCACGAACAGGAATAGCCTCTTTACCAAACGTGTCTTTAATAGCTGCAGCAGCTGCTTTGTAAGCTTTGCTGTCAACAGGAGTCATGTAAGGTTCGCCACCATGATGTTCAAATGCATTGATGGTAACGCCGGCAGGTGCAATGCTTTTAAAATAGTTCAATAATTTTTCTGTGATCTTTTCGCTTGATTGATTAGGTACCAGGCGTGCAGAAATTTTAGCGAATGCTTTTGCAGGCAACACCGTTTTTGCACCTTCGCCTGTGTAACCACCCCAGATACCATTCAACTCTAATGTTGGGCGAATGCCGGTGCGTTCATTTGTTGTATATCCTTTTTCACCCCAAAGTTTGTCAACGCCAAGATCAGTGCTGTATTCTTTTTCATCGTAAGGAGCAGCAGCCATGAGTTTACGTTCTTCAGCAGTTGCTTCCACCACATCATCATAAAAACCGGGAATGGTGATGTGATTATTTTCATCATGACAGCTTGCAATCATCTTCGCCAACATCGTAATAGGATTGGCAACAGCTCCACCGTACACACCACTGTGCAAGTCACGGTTGGGGCCGGTTACTTCCACTTCAATATAACTCAGGCCACGCACACCAATATCAATGCTTGGGTTTTCCATGCTGATCATGGCTGTGTCGCTGATGAGCACCACATCGGCCTTCAGCAATTCTTTATTTGCTTTTACAAATGTTCCAAGATTTGGGCTGCCCACTTCTTCTTCACCCTCAATACAGAATTTGATATTGGTGGTAAGCGAGTTTGTTTTCACCATCGTTTCCAATGCCTTCACATGCATATAGAATTGTCCCTTATCATCGCAGGCACCACGGGCAAATATTTTTCCGTCTTTGATCGTTGGGTCAAATGGATCGCTGTGCCAGAGGTTGAGCGGATCAACAGGCTGCACATCGTAATGTCCATACACCAACACGGTTGGCTTTGCAGGATCGATCATTTTTTCACCGTACACGATGGGGTGACCGGCAGTAGGATAAATTGTAACAGTATCGGCACCCGCTTCAAGCAGGCGCTGTTTCACCGCTTCTGCACAAGCAACCATGTCGGCTTTGTTTTCGCTTTTTGCGCTGATGGAGGGGATGCGTAATAATTCAAGCAATTCGTTGAGGAACCGGTCTTTACTCTGTTCCTGGTAGTCTTTCCAAGCCTGCATATAATAAATATTTGAGATTTGAGATTTATGATAGGGAAACGAAAGTAGGAATTCGTTTTGTAACGAATGCTGATAAAGTGAGAACTTATTTATCGATTAAGAAATTATGGGTTATTCAAAACTTTATTTGGCTCGTTGAAATGCCTGGGCTGTGCTTTGAAGTTCTCCCCCTCCGGGGGAGTTAGAGGGGGCTCGGGTTAAGGAATTGCGAAGAAAAAAAAATGTTTATAATTTTTGCAACAATGTATTTGTTCCGTCGTTAATATTGCATCCATAACGGCCTCTGCAGATGCTACTTCCCGCTTGCTAATGTGAAGATGTTTTCTGCAGGGGCCGTGACTATTCAGCCAACTCCCACTATAATTTTATTGTTACAGCAACCGGGCAATGATCGCTTGCCCCTTGTTTATCGGTTACATCGGTAAAGCGTGGACCTGTATATTTTGTTGCTTTGGTAATAAGCCCTTTTCTGATAATTTCAGGTACTGCAGTTGGGTTTGCTGTTGCTAATTGTTTCGACAAAAAAATATAATCGATCTGGTTATAACGTTCATCAATTGGGATAGAAGTTGTGTCCCAGTAATGTGTCCATTGTTCAGCAGGATCAGTAATTCTTGTTTGCACAATATTTTCCATCCATTTGCTGCTGAGTAATTTTTTCAAACTTGTTTTATCATCCGGGTAATCGTTAAGATCACCCACGATGATCCAGTTTTCTTTTTCGGGATTGTTCTTGTATTTCTTTTTGATGATATCTAAAACTGTTTGCGATTGTAGTTCTCTTCGTGGGGCCGTCTTTGCCCGTTTTTGTGCAGGCGTAAGATTGCCTTTGTCGAACATTGATTTAAAATGATTCACAAAAATAGTGAGCGGTTTTCCTGCAATTAAAAATTCAACTTCAAGACAGTCTCTTGAAAATACAGCGGAGCTTCCATTTTTAATGTATTGATGTGTTTTAAAGCAGTCGAAAGGAATTTTGCTGATGATGGCAACATCAATCAGCCTTGGATCATTTGCATCAATCAATATTTTGTATTTATAACCTGATGACGAAAGATATTCTGATACAAAGTTTTTTAATGTATCGAGGTTCTCCACTTCCTGCAGACAAACAATATCTGCTTTGGTTGCTTTAATGGCATCGGCAGTAAGTTTCCGCTCTGTTTCGTTTACGGTTGTAAGAATCGTTTTATCAATAATGAAACCGTCGGTTAATCGTTTCTCAACTTGTTCTTTGGTGAGGTTTTTATTAAAGCGGTAACGGCGAAAAAGATTTTCGCAGTTGAAGCTGGCGATGGTAACTGCAGACATGGTAAAGGTATTTTGTACATCAAGATAATGTTTCAAAATACCAGTTGCAATACCGCAAAGCGGGAACAGAAAAGAGTTGACAGTAAAATAATATGCAACAGATGATCACAGCGCTTCAAAACGTTGCTGCACAAATTCCCAGTTCACTACTTTCCACCAGGCAGCAATATAATCAGGACGTTTGTTTTGATACTTGAGGTAATAGGCATGTTCCCACACATCTAATCCAAGCAATGGTATTCCTTTTATATCACTCACATTCATCAATGGATTGTCTTGATTAGGAGTTGAACCAATTTTTAATTGCTTGTTTCCATCAACATATAACCATGCCCAACCACTGCCAAAACGGTTTTTAGCTGCGTCGGTAAATTGTGTTTGAAATGCGTCGAAACTGCCAAATGATTGTTGAAGAGAAGAAAGAAGTTTGCCGGTTGGTTGTCCGCCTCCATTTGGTTTCATGCAACGCCAGAATAATTCATGATTGTAATGACCGCCACCGTTATTGCGAACCTTTGCTGAGTAAGCGGAGATATTGCTGAAGATATTTTCTACCGGTTTTGATTGATCAATGTTCTCTGCCTTTGCAGCATCACGAAGGTTTGTGGCATAAGCTGCTGCATGTTTGCTGTAATGTATTTCCATTGTCATGGCATCGATCACCGGTTCAAGATCTTTGTATGCATAGGGGAGTGGCGTTTGTTCAAATCCAACTAACGCCGCACTGCCACTTACTACTTTTGCTGATGTGCATCCGGCCAACAGATCAACACCTGCAACACTGGCGGCTGCAACTGCTACAGTTGTTTTTGCTGACTGATCAATAAACCGGCGGCGTGAAATATGCTTCGACATAATTGTAAATTTTGAACAGTTAAGTTACAACCAATTTGGTTGTACTGATTATTGTTTTCTTTTCAAAAAACGTGCTAACCCAATTCGACGCATTGTTCTGTAATAAAACTCGGCATTGAACAGGTTTGAATCTTTCATGGCCTTCCAGGTAAGAAAAACACCAATAGGAATGAGCACAACTGTCGACATCCACATGCCGGCACCTGGTTTCATAGTGTCTTCTCTTACCATTTTTTCACCCGTGGTATTTACAATATGAAACACGATAAAGAAAAACACAGATATCACAAGTGGTAAACCCAAACCACCTTTGCGGATGATGGAACCCAGCGGTGCACCAATCAAAAACAACACAACACAGGCAAATGATAAGGTGAACTTGCGATGTTGCTCAATCCTGTGCAGGCGAAGTTGTTTTAGCTGATCTACATATTCATACGATAAAAAATCGATGGAACTTTTTGCACCTGATATTTTTGTTACAGCTGTTGAGTAAACGTTTCGTTTTAATGAATCGGGAATCAGCTCTCTGAAATTCTTTACTTTTTTAGCAACTGCTTTATGATTTTTCCAAACACTATCCGGTACTGATTGTAATGGAAACATCGGTCTGATATCTCTTCTCGATTTCACGCCAATGTTTTTAATAACACCTTCAAGTGAATCAGCAACTGTGGTCAGTTGTTTAAGGCTAAGCATTTTGTAAAAGGTTTTAAAGGTTGAATCTGCTGTTTTAGTCAGCTTGAATGAGCTGAGGTCAAACACTTTTTTGTATTCCTTAAAACCTAAACGATAATATTCTGTTTCGGTAGTGCCGGAGCTTCCTTTCTCCTGGTAGCGCCATCCGTTTTGTAAGTTGAATGATAAGAAACGCTGGTCGCCTGAAATGGTCATGGTTCCTTTCTCTGCAAGAATGATATTATCCTGTAGTGAATAGTTGTGTTCGTAAATAACAACATTGTGAATGATCGAATCATTTTCTTTACGTCCCACCTTAATGGTATAACCATCCAGTTTTTTATAAAACACACCTTCTTTAATGTCGAAGGCTGGCTTTGCTACACGTATATCATACAACAGTGTACGCATCTTTAATTCAGCAACCGGTATTACGTAGTTGGCAAAAGCGAAAGCAACAACTCCGAGCAACATTGAAACAATCAGCACAGGGCGCATAAAACGAATAAGTGGTATGCCTGCACTTTTAATGGCAACCAGCTCAAATGATTCACCAAGATTGCCAAAGGTCATGATTGATGAAAGCAAGATGCCCAAGGGTAAAGCAAGTGGCACCAGTGTTGTGCTTACATAGCCAATGAATTGGATGAGTGTGAATAAATCGACTCCTTTTCCAACAAAATCATCAATGTATAACCAGAAGAATTGAATCACAAGAATAAATACAGCAATAAAGAAGGTAGCCAGGAAAGGCCCGATAAATGCTTTTATAATAAGTTTGTCTAACTTTTTAAACACAGATCTTCTTTTTTATGCAGGAATCATCAAAGGTAAGTCTTTCAGCTTTTGAGCAGCAACTGGTAACTGATGCAAATTGGATTTTAACAAAGAACAGGATAATTGAAAAAGTTTACCTGCTGTTTGGTAACCTCAGTGAGCATTATAAACTGGAGCCTTTGCTGCAACAATTACCTGCGGAAGCATTACTTGCTGCGCCCAAAATTGCAAAAGGAGAAAATTATGAAGGCCTGCCTTATGTAATGCTCGATTATCCACGGTGTTTTGGAAAAGAAGATACGTTGGCGATACGTACTTTTTTCTGGTGGGGAAATTTTTTCAGCATCACCTTGCAATTAAAAGGAAAATATCTTGAACAGTATGCGGGGGTTATTCAGCAAAACATTGATAAAACAGCTATCGAAGAGCTATGGATCAATACAGGCGATGAAGAATGGATGCATCATTTCCGTAACGATAATATGATGCGCATAGCAGAACAGCAGCAAAGTATCAGTGATAAAAAAATACTGAAACTTGCAGTTCAATGTAAGCTTGAAGAATGGGATAACGCCGAAACGAAACTTACTAATTCGTTTCGGCTGCTGTTAGATCTGTTACAATAACATTAACTGCCGATCCGGTGAAAAAGATCTTTCACCTGGTATTCCCACAAACGACTTTGATCTTTGATTTCTTTTTTATCAGCAAAATCTTTTACAATCAATATTGTTTGATTGGAGATTTCAGTGCGTTCAATTCTGAATTCAAAGTATTCTTCTTTCGGAGAATGTGTCCAGCGGTAACGTACAAATTTATCTAACTCACTTTCCAACAATTCAGCTTTTTCATCTGAACCATTCCAGTTAAACGAAAAGATACCATCCCGTTCATCAACTTTATCAGCAAACCATTCCTGGAGACCTGACGGTGTTGCTAAAAATTCGTATAAAATACCTGGCGAGCACCGTACTGGAAACTCCAGCGTGTATAAAACTTTCTTACTCATTTGTTCTTTCGCAGAGCGATTTGATGCAATAATAAAAAAATAATGCAGTAATCAAAATTTTTAGTTCTTTATTATTGTTTAATCATTATTTAAATATGGTTAAACAAAAAAGATAAATTTCGCTGAAAAGCAAGCCAGACGGGGCTTTTTTTTGGCTGGGTTGGTAAATAAGGTTAAATTAGGATGAAGTTTTAAGACCTAATATTCAGGTAATGTAAAGGTTTTTATTTGTGATTTAATTACTTTACCCGATTTGATGGTCCGGAACTATGAAACAACATCAGTTTAACCTAAAAACCAAAGCTTATGAGCATGCGCCAACTCAAAATCACAAAATCTATCACCAACCGTGAATCGCAGAGTCTTGAAAAGTATCTGCAGGAGATCGGTAAAGTAGAATTAATCAGCCCTGAAGAAGAAGTAAAACTTGCTGAACGGATCAAACAAGGTGACCAACGTGCACTTGATCGTTTAACAAAAGCCAATCTTCGCTTTGTGGTATCTGTAGCTAAACAATACCAAAACCAAGGGCTTTCTCTCCCCGATCTTATCAATGAAGGAAATTTAGGATTGATCAAAGCGGCACAACGTTTTGATGAAACCCGTGGTTTTAAATTTATTTCCTACGCCGTTTGGTGGATCAGGCAAAGTATCCTGCAGGCATTGGCCGAGCAATCAAGGATTGTTCGATTGCCATTGAACAAAGTGGGATTAACCAATCGTATCAACAAAGCCTTCTCACAATTGGAGCAGGAGTATGAACGTGAACCTTCAGCAGAAGAACTGGCAGAAATGCTGGAACTGGAAATTGAAGAAGTATCGTCAACACTAAGTATTTCATCACGCCATGTAAGTATGGATTCTCCCTTAAGTGATGGAGAAGAAAATACATTGATGGATGTAATGGAAAACCCAAATGCTGTTGCAACAGATGGTGAGCTTGATCACAATGAATCACTCCGCACAGAAATTACACGTTCGCTTAAAACATTAACTGAACGCCAGCAGGATGTGATCCGTTATTTCTTCGGCATTGGTGTTGATCATCCACTTAGTCTTGAAGATATTGGCGAACGCTTCAACCTTACACGTGAGCGTGTGCGCCAGATTAAAGACAAGGCCATCAGTAAATTAAAAACCAACAGCCGTTGTAAACTCTTAAAAGGATATTTAGGCTAATGAAATAAACTTTACGCAATTCGAACGGGAGCCAAAAGCTCCCGTTTTTTATTTAAAGGTTGTCAACCTGCATTATAACTTATAAACTTATCTGTTACATAAAAAGTTGGCAACCTTTTGTGAACGTTCAGTTTCATTTATCTTCGTAACCATCATGAACCGTATTGCATCCTATTTACTCATTGCAGTGGTTGCTGCTTTATTATTTTTCCATTCGCTTGGTCGTGTTCCGTTATTTGATTGGGACGAGATCAACTTTGCAGAGAGTGCAAGGGAAATGATTGAGACAGGTAATTACATGCAGGTGCAGATCAATTATGAACCTTTCTGGGAAAAACCGCCATTATTCTTTTGGATGCAGGTTGCAGCCATGAAAGTTTTTGGTGTAAATGAATTTGCAGCACGACTGCCCAATGCAGTTTGTGGTATTGTAACACTCCTCATCCTTTTTGGAATTGGCAAACGTTTACATAACGAACGGTTTGCTTTCTGGTGGGTGTTGATCTATGCCGGAACATTTTTGCCGCATTTATATTTTAAGAGTGGCATCATCGATCCGTGGTTTAACCTGTTTATTTTTCTCGGCATTTATTTTCTCAGCCGTTTTCTTTCAGCAAAGGAAGAACGGGGGAAATTTATGTCGCATTTAGTTTTATCCGGATTGTTTACGGGCATTGCTATTTTAATGAAAGGCCCTGTTGCCATGCTGGTGGTATTGCTGAGTTATGGTTTGTTTATTTTATTCAATCGCTGGAAAGGGTGGGTGTCGATCAAATACTATCTCATTTGGGGATTGATCGTTTTACTGGTAACGATGGTGTGGTTTGGCCTGGAAATCGTTCAGCATGGCTGGTGGTTCGTCAATGAATTTATTACTTACCAGGTACGTTTGTTCAAAACAAAAGATGCCGGACATGGTGGATTTCTGTTGTATCATTTTGTTGTGGTGTTAATCGGTTGCTTCCCCGCCTCACTCTTGATTTTCCGTTACAAAAATCAAATACATGAGAACAGGTATCAGCAATATTTCCGGATGTTCATGATCGCTTCACTGATCGTGATATTGGTGCTGTTTACCATTGTAAAGACAAAAATCGTTCACTACTCATCATTTACTTATTTACCTATTGGCTATTTAGCTGCATCAACTGTGTATGGCCTTGTTAACCGTACGGCACAATTGAAAGGCTGGCAAAAGTTTGGATTATTATTTCTGGGTATCATCTGGAGTATTCTCTTTATTGCGCTGCCGTTGATCGGGAATAATATTGACTGGATAAAACCATTGCTCACTAAAGATGCTTTTGCAATGGGGAATGTAGAAGCTGATGTAGATTGGAATTATTTCTTAATGATTCCGGGTGTGTTATTCTTTGCAGCTGTAATTGTAAGCAGTATTTGGCTGCAACAAAAGAAATTTCAGAAAGCTATTTTTCTTCTGCTCATTGCCTGTATAGGTGCTATGCAGGTATTGCTCACATTGTTTACTCCACGTATTGAAAAATATTCGCAACACGCAGCTATTGAATTTTATGAATCGCTGCAGGGAAAAGATGTGTACATCAAAACACTGGGGTATAAAAGCTATGCCCAGTATTTCTACACACGCATTAAACCTGATCTGCGCAAAGAAGCCAAAGATGAGAACTGGTTATTGACCGGCAATGTAGATAAGCCCACTTACTTCATCAGCAAGAATACCTTTGAAAAAGAAGTGATGAGCAAACATGCCGATAAACTGGAGATCGTTGGGCGAAAGAATGGGTTTGTATTTTATAAACGAAAGTAGAGGATAGGTTGAAAAGTAAATAAGTATATAGTGTAGAAGGTACTTCTACTTTCGATTTTCAAGATTCTACTTTTCATTTTTAATTATCCCATCAAACAAAAGATCACCGGTTGCTTATGCAGTTCCGGTATTTGCTTTTTCCATTCAGCTACCGTTTTTGTTTGAATGAATTCATTCGCTGCAGTAAGATTTGCTGCTATACAGATGCGTGTTTGTGGTTTGCAGCTTTTTAAAATTGTTTCAAGTAATTGATTGTTGCGGTAAGGCGTTTCAATAAACACCTGCGTGCTTTGGAATTTTGCAGATAATTCTTCCAGCTGGTTCAGCTTTCGTTTACGCTGCGGTTCTTCAATGGGCAGGTAACCAACAAAGGAAAACTGCTGCCCATTCATACCACTTGCCATCAACGCTAATAAAACAGAACTTGGCCCCACCAATGGTTTTACTGTTGCACCTGTTTGATGTGCAGCTTCAACCAACACCTGTCCCGGATCTGCAATACCCGGACAACCAGCTTCGCTGATAATGCCAATGGTTTTACCGGCTTTCAGCTTTTGCATGAACTGGTTCTTTACCTGTGCTTCTGCTTTATGAATAATAAACCATTCGTAATCATCAATCACAATGGCTTTGTCAAGTTTTTTCAGGTAACGCCTTGCTGTGCGTTCATTCTCTACAAAAAAAACATTGCATTGCTTCACTGCCCCCAACACATAAGCAGGAATAGCTTGCAGACTTTCATCTTCTAACGGAGCCGGAATTAAATAAACAACAGACAAGTGAATAGAGTTTTGATCAGTAAACAGCAAATGTAAGCCTTACGGATTATCATCGGGGTGATATAAACTCAACGTGGCAGCAATTACCGCATAAGCAGGAGCCAGCACCCAACCTGCAAACGGCACCAGGTGCATCAGGAAGAAGACCATGCCATTGCCAACAGCCAATCCTCTGTGGTTGCTGATAAATAAAATACTCTGCGACGGTGAAAGTTTATGACGTTCTGTGCTGTAATCGAGCATAGAGAAACCATAGTAATAACATTCAACTGAGAAGGCAATCAATGGACTGATCCAACCCACCACCGGTATTAATGAAAGCAACAGGATGCTGATGATGTACACCGTTTGCCACAACGTATTCCGCAATGCTAAACGAATGGCCCGCCAGATATCACTCAGCAGTTGTTTCATGCTGAAGGGGTAATCATTGCCTTCAATAATATTTTCTGTTTTTTCGCTCAGGTATGCAAACACAGGTGAACCAACAACCAGGAACAGAAATTTAAATAAAGAGAAATAGAAAAACAACAGGATCAGCCGCACCATAATACTGGCTGTAATAAACAGGAAGTTGAGGAAACTGTTGTTCATTGAATCGAGCCAGCTTTTTATGCCAACTACATTAAACAACCAATCAAGAAACTCGCTGCTTGAGTTCCAGAACAACCACATGCCGCTTATAAACAAAAGCATGTAAACGAAGCCCGGAATGAGAATCCATTTCCATAACTTGTGGCGCACAATAAATTGATGCGCCCTGAAATAAGCCTGTACCGATATAACAAGTTCCTTTAGCAAACGATTTGTTTTAATTGAATAAATTCCGGTGTACTTAACAGGCCAAGGCAGCAAAATACAACAAAATGCAAAAGCTCAGTACAGATTTTTATGAGCGTGATGATGTTGTGCAGATCGCAAAGGATCTGTTAAGGAAATATATCATCACAAAATTTGATCAGCAATATACTGTTGGGCGCATTGTTGAAACAGAAGCTTATGCAGGTATTATTGATAAAGCATCACATGCATACAACAACAGGCGCACAGCAAGAACAGAAGTGATGTTTGGCCCGGCAGGTGTTTCGTATGTATATCTCTGTTATGGTATTCATCATTTATTCAATGTAGTGTGTAATGTAAAAGATAAACCCGATGCTGTTCTTATTCGTGGTATTGAACCTGTTGAAGGCATCAACACAATGCTGCAACGGTTCAACAAAGAAAAACCAGATAGCAGTATTGGTCGTGGCCCCGGAAATGTAAGTAAAGCCTTAGGCATTGCAACACAGCACACCGGATTACTTTTGCAAAGCAAACAAATCTGGCTGGCAGAAGATAATGCATCAACCCCGATCAATATCCTTACCTCTCCACGTATTGGTGTTGATTATGCAGGCGATCATGCACAATGGCTCTATCGTTTTTTTATTGAAGCCCATCCACAGGTAAGTAAGCATGCACTTAACAAAACCGCCATCTCATTATTCTAACTATCAGAACTTCAGAACTAAGAACTAAAAAACTATATTTATCTCATGGAGTTCGTTAAAAAAAATCAATACCGGATATCCTTTTTATCCGGCATTATTTTATCACTCACTGCATATCTTTTTAATCCATTCGGGTTAGATGCAACAGCCAACAAAGCTGTAGCCGTTGCCGTTCTCATGATCACCTGGTGGATCAGTGAAGCATTACCCATGCCTGCCGTAGCACTTATTCCGTTAGTGTTGTTACCATTGCTTAACATCAGCAGCATGGAAGAAACAGCGAAAGCCTACAGCAACCCCGTTATCTTTTTATTCATGGGTGGTTTTATGATCGGGCTTGCCATTGAAAAATGGAATCTGCATAAACGCATTGCATTAAGTATTGTACAAAAAACAGGCACCAGCGGCAACCGCATCATCCTCGGGTTTATTATTGCCACTGCATTTTTAAGTATGTGGCTGAGCAATACTGCTACAACAATGATGATGTTTCCCATTGCACTCAGCGTAATTGCAGTAATGAAAGAACACGAACAGCAAGGTACCAGTCTTGCTAATTTTTCGTTGGTGCTTATGCTTGTGATTGCATATGCCAGTAATATTGGTGGTATTTCAACCATCATTGGCACGCCGCCAAATGTTGCCTTCGTTGCCTTTATCGAAAAGAAATACAATTATGATATCCAGTTTATTGATTGGATGATGCTGTGTACACCAATCGCTATTCTGCTGCTCATCGCTTTGTATTTTGTATTGGTGAAATGGATGTTCCCCAGCCGCATCAGCAACAGTGCTGAAGCCAATCAATACATCAACGATGAGATCAAAGCATTGGGTAAGATGTCTGTTGCTGAAAAAAGAGTACTTGTTATTTTCGTTGGCACTGCTTTGTTGTGGATCACAAAAGATCTGCTGAACCAGATCGGATGGCTCAAATTAAACGACAGTATGATTGCACTCATTGGCGCCTTGTTTTTATTTGCCATACCAGCCGGTAAACAAAGCGATGATAAAATATCCATGTTACTAACGTGGACCGATACCTCAAAAATGGCCTGGGGTATTTTGTTATTGTTTGGCGGCGGTATTGCATTAGCCAACTCATTGGAGCAGGTGGGTGTAATGGCACAGGTAGGGAAATGGCTGGCTGGTTTTAGTAACATGCATGGGTTGGTACTTGTGCTGGTGATCGTAGTTATCTGTATTTTCTTAAGTGAAGTGATGAGCAACGTGGCACAGGTAATTGTGTTGGCGCCGGTGCTTGGCTCATTGGCTGATGCTTTACACCTCGATCCTCTCTTGCTTGGCATACCTATGACGCTTGCTGCCAGTGCTGCTTCCATGATGCCCATGGGTACACCGCCCAATGCTATTGTGTTCAGTAGTGGTCACATCAAATTAAAAGATATGATCAAAGCAGGGTTTGTGATGAACATCGTCAGCATTATTCTCATCAGCTTGTTTTGCTGGTATGTGTTGCCGTTAGTGATGGCGGTTGTAACAAAATAGAAAATACTGATACAGCAGCATGGCTCTTTAGCTAAACTGATTTTAATCTTTTTGGGGCTTTCTGAAATTAAAATTCACAAAGGGTATTTTTTTAAATCGGTTTTTATTCATGGCCACATTCCATAGGCCAAACTGTATTCCTTGTAGATTTTCGGTATAGTTATATAACCCAATTGTAACACCATTCTGCTCTTTAATATTTGTGAGAGCAGCAAGACTTAAGCCATTTAACTTTTG
>JAKFDY010000257.1:0-3045 GCA_036675885.1 Lacibacter sp.
CGGCGAAGAAGCCTTCGAAAAAATCCTGAATAACCTGATCCTTCGCTATGGGTTCGAGAAAACCACTACGGAAATAGTCTCTACATATAGATAAGCGGTCCTTCATGCATCTCTCAGGAAAGTGTTCGAACTATTTGGAACGAGGCCGCTCCGAAAGCATGAGTATTGATTTCTGAACCAATGCCTTACTTAATAAGGTTATTGTACTAACATCAATGCGAAAAGTTGAACACTAAAATAGTGGTTTTCAATTTTTAAATTTCAAGTAAGCTGCGTTTGATATCATATATATTTGTTGTGTGCTATTAACACGATCACCAAGCTATGCTAACAGAAAAAGAAATACTTGACAATTTAGACAACTCGAATAAGCAGGGGTACTACTGCTCGTTCATAGACCTTGGGCATGCTTATTCATATTTGATTGACTGCAGACTAAATATCTTCAGAAGCAGCGATGGACAACTTTGGGCTATAGCTGCAGAAAGACTCGGTTATAACCCAAGAGCAGGTGGTATTCTATTAGACATAAATTATTTCGGCAATTGCCTTATAAATTTAGAACATTACAACGGACAAGATACTAACTCCTACAGTGTAACACCTGTTGATTGGGACAACTTTAATGAAACGATTGACGGTGAAGTTTTGAAAACAGACGCTGAATTTTGGGTTGTACGTGGTGAAAAAGTACCGTTAAGCCATCATAAGAAAGACTATATAGATGCCGGTATTGAATTAAAGGAATACGAACCAAATGAAGTATCAGCAGAAGAAGTAGGTCGGCTTGCTGTAACGGAATACCGACAGCTTTTCCGTGCAACGGATGAAGAGCTATATAAATCAATTCCAAGAGATTTAATGAAAATTCTCGTACTTGACGAGTGGTATCATCGTGACTATGTAGAAATTGTACAACCAGAAATAAGTGACGAGCATCTTCGGTATACGTATGAATTCAATAAGAATTTAGCAGGTGGTCAAGAGTATATGGACTATGAAAGTTTTGCAGCATTATTCAGACAAGGAGAACAGAGGAATGATGAACACAACCAGCAACAATGGCAGGATAACAGACCAAGCAGCTATGAAACTTGGCAACAGATTGCAAAGGTTATAGTAACAGGTGACGCATTACACTACAAGCCAACTTTAGAGCCGACAACTCATTGGAAGTTATATCCTGACTCGGGCAGCTTGTGATTCAGCACACAACAGGCTTTATACACTACATTTGAACCATCATGCTAAAACTAATATCTATCATTTACATGACAGTCTGCTTGACAAGTTGCGGGCAGGCAAACAGCCGTTATAGCAAGACGAAAAACCTAGCGGACACACAACGCCTGGTAACAGAGACAAGCAGTTCTTTACAATCAGACACTACTAAACCCATAAAGCGAAAACAAGTGAACAAGTACTCTCCTTTCGAGTTACAAGACTTTGATGGACAACATAACATTGTTGCAAACATTGAAAGTGGAGACCTTTATCCAAAATATTACGATTTCTTTCAAAAACACGGCTATGAGGGAAATGGCTACTGTTGGGAAGGACACATAATACAAATTCTTGAAAAACTTGACAAATCACTACTTACTCACATTAACTTCGATCCGGAAGCCGGAACTTTTTTTGCCATTGCAAATAGTAAAGAAACCCAAATCAAATTTGTTGAACTGTTAAGCCCTATTTTTTCGGACATGAAGAAACTTGAAGAGTGGGTCAAGAAAGCAGACCGTTCTCGCATTGATGACTAATGTAGCGTTTAACATTTGTATTGCTATGATACGCAGTGACCGTCACCTATACACCCCAAACTTCTTCGTACTATACCACACATCTTTCAACGTAACACCAATGTTGAACTGAAAATATTTTTCACGTACCTGGTTCAATGAACTGTTACCTTTCTTTCCAGCTTCCATACTGATGTTGATGCCCATCATGGGATTAATATTTTTACCGCCGCCAAATGTAAATGCGTAATCGATCAAACGGTTACTGCCCGTAGTGAGATAAGATTGATCGTAACGGAAACCAAGCGCCAGGTAATATTTCTCTACAGTAAAATCCTGCAGCTTCACTTTTTTACTGTATTCCATACCAGCATTAAACCCTGCCGCATCGCTGATAGAGATGCCTTTATAAATTGTCTTTTGCGCAGGCCATTGCTGGTAGGTTCCCTGCAAATGAAACGACAAACCATTTCTGTGTGCAAGACTGTAACCAATGCTGCTTGTAACCGGTAATTGAAAACTGATATCGGTTGCTTCAGTTTTATCCAACACCGTATCTGCTTCAATATATTCTGTCTGGTTATATCCTTTCAGGCCATTGAATAATGAAATGGTTGCACCAACTGTGTGCTGCCACTTTTTTTTCTCCGATGAATAATATTGCACACCTGCCTGCAAACCCGCACTGTTATAAAAATTTGTTTCTTTCTTATCGATCTCCAATGCATAACTGTTACTGTAGAATGAGGTGGTGTTTTGCAATGAACCAAACAACCACGAAGCAGTTACACCGGCAGAAAATTGTTTACCAAACGAACGGGCAAAAGAAAAATAAGTTTGGTAAATACCTCCTGTACCATCGGTGTAACGCAGGTAATCGAGATTTACATCATTGAGATTGGAAGTACTTACATATTGATAGTTCACCATACTGTATGGCCGCAGCCCGATAGCAAACGCAGCTTTTGGTGTTACCTTATAAGCCAGCGAAACTTTTTTTACAATAAAATCATTTGCCGGACCAATAACAGAATCAACACCGGGCAACTTGTATTTGCTGCTCCTGCCCCGAAAACTCATATCAAGGTTCAGCTGTTTGTAAGGAATAATTGTTAATGAAGCTGGATTCGAAAAATTATAATACCCCATCTCCCTTCTTGAAACAGATGCACTGCCGCTGGCAGCATAACGTCCATGATCAGTTGTTTCCAGGTCGCCAATACCCAATACCGAATAAGGAGATGATATATTTTGGGCATCACTGTTATTAAACAGCAACACTGTTATTGCCAGCAGTAGTTTG
>JAKFDY010000258.1:0-7748 GCA_036675885.1 Lacibacter sp.
CGGCTTTCAACCATCATGCATGCTGATACGATTTATGTGTTGGAAAAAGGTAAGATTGTTGAGCAGGGTAGTCATGATGTGTTAGTCAGCAACAAAGGATTGTATTATGCCATGTGGAGGCAGCAAATCGGCGAACGGAAGTCAATGGCTGCATCAATTGAAGATAACGATGAGGAATTTGAAGAAGCAGAATAAAAAAATTGGAACTAGCTTTTCCTGCATAACGATTTAAGATGCATGAATGCTTTGTAAATATCTTCCAATTCTGAAATGGGTGTTTTACAACCAAGCTTAATAAAGGCAACTTGACGGGTAACTGTATAAAAGTCGATCCATGCTGATGGTGCATGCAACTTTACATCGCATGCTACTAATTCAATTCCATTTTTTTGTTGGGGCGATCATTCGTTTCATTCGCAAATTCAAATATATTGAACTGTTGATACTGCTTTCGTTTATTGATGATGCTATATCGCCTGTTTTCTGCGGTAATGTAAACAGCATTACTCCTCTCATTTTTTGCCAATTGCTTATTAATTAACTCTACTGCTCTTACAAAACTGTATCCTGGGCAGGAAGTAAAATATGATTACATGTAAGAATAATAAATAAGAGCAAGGCAAATTGTTTCATGTTTATTCAGCTTTCAGGGTTCCCTGTCTGGCAGTTAAAAGTATTTCTTCTTCCTTGTTCCACAATACCAACAATGGGGTATTTTAAGTTCATAACTTGATTTCTATCTTACAGCAGTTACATTTGTAATAAACTACTTCTAACTCCCATCATTAAACGCTTACCATACTGTCTTCTTTTTTTATGCTTATTACTTGGGCATTTTGCAATGTCGCAGATTTATTTTTTTGAGAATGAGCAAAAGCTGCTTCTTAACCAAAATGAAGTAAGTGTGTATATTGATAGCTCAACCAACAGAACGCTGCAACGTTTTGAACAGATCAAAACAAAACTGGAACCTCTCGGCACCAAAAAAGTGAACCTCAGTTATGAAAATCAAATGCTGTGGCTGCGAATTCCGTTAACAGCAGTGCCCGCTTCTACAAATATTCAAAACATCATGATCCGTAACCCGCACATTAATTATCTGCAGGCATGGATCTTTAGAGGTGATAGTTTGGTGCAACCGTTCAACCCGACAGGCGATCATTATCCATTCAACAGCCGCACGTTGTATCATGCCGATTTTGTGTTCCCTCTTTCAGTTACAAATAAAAATGAGCATTCTATTTTACTATTGATCGATAAGCGGAATGAGCAACTGAATA
This sequence comes from Lacibacter sp., assembly GCA_036675885.1. Classification (GTDB taxonomy): domain Bacteria; phylum Bacteroidota; class Bacteroidia; order Chitinophagales; family Chitinophagaceae; genus Lacibacter. The sequence continues at coordinate 1,281 of JAKFDY010000258.1, forward strand.
TCCCTATTCACTTTGTAAGCGAAAATGGGTTTGCTTCTTACAGCCGGCGCAAAAATTTACTGGCCGGTTTAATGACCGGTATGGGTTTGTTTCTCTTTCTCTTCAGCTTTTTTCTTTTTTATACTATGCGTGAGCGATTGTATGTGTATTACAGTCTGTATATCTTCATGGTATTCTTTTATATTTTCAGCGATTACGGTTACTCGTTCATGTACCTGTTTCCCAATCATCCGTTCCCTGCCGATTTTACAAGACCAATGGCCATCAGTCTTGCATCGCCATTGTATATGCTCTTTGCACTTCAGCTGCTCGGCATTAAGCGGAATCTTCCCATTCATTATAAATGGGCCGTACGTTACCTGATCCTTTACCTCGCAAGTTTAGTTACCAGTTTGTTCCTGATGCCGGATACCGGCATCGTCCGTATGGTGTTGGTGTGGCTGATGCAGATCTATCAAAACCTCACAGCCATTTTCATGCTCGTTATTGCCATTGCAGCAGTTCGTAAAAAAATTCCATACGCCGGCTATATTGTTGGTACAAGCCTCGTATTACTCTTCTCTTTTTTTATTTTCATGCAGTTTGTGTCCGGTTTTATTGTTGATACATTTCTTGCCCGTAACATGATGAATATTGGTTTTACAGCAGAGATCTGCATTCTTGCTTTTGTACTCACCTTACGTTTTAGACAATACAAAGAGCAATCTGAAAAATTATTACGTACCACCAACGTACAGCAGGAACAGATCTTTAAAAGCATCAGCGATTACCAGGAAAAGGAGATGCAACGCTACAGCAGTATGCTGCATGATACAGTAGGGGCACGACTTTCGGCCATCAGGCTTAACCTGGAATCAATAAAAAAAAATGAAGTCTCTTCGGGTCTTCATCAATCAATTACAGATATTGGAGACCTGGCAGCAGATGTGCGGCAGTTTTCGCATACGCTTTCGCCTGTGCTGTTGCAGAAGAAGGGTTTGGTTGCTGCAATAGAAGAAATTGTTGAGGGCGTTAACCGCAGCAAGCAATTGTACATCCAGTTTGAATCAATTGGAACGCTGCAAAAAGTTTCTTTCCGTTATGAGTTGCTGTTGTATAATATTCTGCAGGAGTTGATCCAGAATATCATTAAACATGCACAGGCTACTGAAGTAATTATACAAGTGATTCTGGAAAACGAACTGATCTATCTCTTTGTAGAGGATAATGGAAAAGGGTTTAATCCTTTGCTCATTAAGGAAGGACTTGGCTTTTCTCAAATCAAACAATTAGTTACATTCGTGCAAGGAACTCTTGCAATTGATTCTCATGTGGAAAAAGGTTGCAGAATTACTATTGAATTTCCCGTTCTACCAGATGAAGCAAACCATCCGACTCCTTCTCGTTGACGATCATCCTTTTTTCTCAGAAGGGTTGACCAACGCCCTTCGAGCACATCCTGAATACCAGGTTGCAGGGAGCGTGCAATCCGGCACTGAAGTAATACCTGCTTTGCGGGAGTTCGAACCTGATCTTCTTATTCTCGATATCAATCTCCCGGGTAAGAATGGTCTTGAATTATTACCGGAGCTCAAGCAAAAATTTCCACAGTTAAAGATCATGATCCTGAGTATGTATATGCCTGCTGATATTCGTTTGCATCCGGAAAAGGAACCGATTGATGCATATGTATTAAAAAATTCCGGTACTGATACATTAATTGCTGCATTAGAAACATTGCGGAACGACGATCGGTTTTTTGATCCCAACATTCAGGCAACAAACCATCATGGTTCTGATGATTTCAGTCGAAAGCTTAAGCTCAGTTCACGTGAAATAGAAATTCTTCAGCTGTTGAAAGATGGCTACTCCAACAAAGAAGTTTCCCAAAAACTTTTCCTGAGCGAGCTAACGGTTAAGACCCACCGAAAAAATATTATGGCGAAGATGGGAGCGAGGAATATTGCAGATTTGTTGCGAAAGTAGTTGATGATACCCGGCATCATACATGGCAACAATTACTCTTTCGAATTTTTTAAGCAAGCACTTCACAATTTCCGTTTATAACGGTATACGGGAAAAATACCCCTTTGTAGGTATTGCAATCCATCAGGAATTCGTTTTTCTTTACCATCTGCTGTTTTTCTTATTAAAAACTGCTGGCTTATACCTTCAAGACAATTACAGTGAAAGCACAATTTCAACTTCAGGTTGTGATTGTTATTTCCATACAACAGTCTGTCATCATCCATCCTTCCCTGAATAGCCAAGCTATTTTAACCAACCCTTTGTAAGCTACTGCAGGAGTAAGCCCTGCCACCTGAATCATATTGTATCACTATCAATTGTTATTATGAAAAAAGTTGTCCTCTGCATTCAAATGCTGTGTACTTACATGGCAGCCATCTCTCAAAACCCGATTTTACTAAAAGATGTTTACCCGGGAGCTACAGGAAGTGGTACGCAACAAATCGTAAAAACAAGTAACTACATTTTCTTTAATGCAGAAGATGATGATGCTGATGCAAACAGAGGCTTATACCGTACAGACGGTTCTGCTGCAGGTACAATTAAGTTAAATCTCAGTTATCCCGGTTATATAAGTACAAAAGCAGAAAAGCTTACGCCTTTAGGTAATAAAATTGTTTTTGCAGGCGATAACATTGCCAACTATGGCGAAATATGGGCAAGTGATGGTACACAGGCAGGTACTGTTGCTATTGAACGCTTCCAACCAACAGCTACAAACGTTGCACCGGTAAAAGAGTTAAACACAATGGGTAGCTATGTTTACTACAGTGTTGTAAACGGAAGCAATAAAGCGCAACTGAAACGTACGGATGGAACTGTAGCAGGTACGTCGCTCCTGTACGAGTTTAGTGAGTTTGCCGGTATTCCTGAGGTTGTATTTCTTACGCCTTTTAATGATATCCTTTATTTCATTGTGTATGATGTGGGAGGTACAGGGGTTGATCAATTATGGCGAAGCGATGGTACTACAGCAGGTACTTATATGGTATATAATTTTACAACCGCACGTTTTGTAGAAAGCTACATCATGATTGCCGGTGATTTGATGTACATCATGATCGGTTCACAAAGCAATGGTGTACGTGAAAACACACTTTGGAAAAGTGATGGTACTGCAGCCGGCACTGTTCCGGTAAAGCTCATTGGTTCACATGCTGTTCCCGGCCCGGTTAATAATATTTATCCGCCTTTCGCAGCAATTGGTTCCACATTATATTTTGCAGGACTCAACGGAAATGGAAAAGAGCTATGGAAAACAGATGGTACAGATGGTGGAACATTCATGTTGGCAGATATTAATGCGGGCAGCGCAAGCTCTAACCCGGCCGCCATGACGGTATTGAATAACACACTTTACTTTTCTGCTACTACAGCTGCAGAAGGGAGTGAATTGTGGAAGATCAACGGAGCAACAGCTGCTCTAGTGAAAGATATTTATCCGGGCATTTCTTCAAGTTCTCCCGCCGGCTTAACCGTTTCAAATAATACAATTCTGTTTCGTGCCGCCGGCGATGCTTCGGGCACAGAATTATGGATAACCGATGAAACCACTGTTAATACAAGATTAGTAAAAGAAATTAACACAGCAGGTGCCTCTTCACCATCGTTAATTACCGCCATCAATAATACGGTTTACCTTACTGCAAATAACGGAACTCAAGGGCAGGAGTTATATAAGTTTGACAATACAGATGGTATTGCCGGGCTGAATAAAATCTATGTAAATGATAATGTACAAACAGGTGACGTATTTACAACAGCAGTAGGCAACAACGCAAACATGGGAACACGAACAGCTCCTGTTGCAACTGTAACCTATGCTCTTTCTGTTGCGCAAGCAGGCGATACAATTTATGTAGACGCTGGTAATTATGCCGAACAGGTAATTATTGATAAAGGAATAACAATTGCCGGCGCCGGGGAGAATCTTACATTTTTTACACCTCCTGCTTCAACATTAGTTCCTGCGCCAGGTCCGTTCAGTGAAATTGGTTTGTTTGAAACAACACAGGGTATTGGAGATGTGCATATACGCAATCTTTCTATCAACAGCAACGGAAGTTCTCAAAATATCATCATTCAAAGCGGGGGTAGTGTAAAGAATTGCACTTTGCTTAACGGTGGGCAAGGAATCTTTTTCAGAGTTGACCCGGCTACTAAAACAGCATTGATTGAAAACAATATTATTCAACCGGATGGTATTGGTATTAACTGCCAGGGTAGCGGTTTAACAGCAATTATTCGCAACAATACTATCAGCAAACCAGCAGGCTATTATGCTGGAATTTTTGCCGGGCTTGATTTTGGTCCTATTGTGCAACTCACTGCAAACAATAATATCATTATCAACTATTTTGGTGATGGTTTTTTAGCAAACAGCTTTAATTCCAATTTCACACAAAACAGTATTGTTGGCTTGAACGGACAAGGAGTCGCCATTCAACAATTTAGTGGCAATACTGCTAATGCAACCTGCAACTGGTATGGTTCAAGTAACGTTGAAGCAATTGCCGGGAAAATAAGTGGTGCAGTTATATTTAGCCCTTGGCTTACGAATGGAGTGGATACCGATGTAGCAGCAATAGGCTTTCAACCACTGGAGAATATCTGTTCCGGCCGACAAAACACATTCTATGTAAACGATAACAGCTTGATTGGCGATGTGTTTACAACAGCAGTAGGTAATAATGGTAACACGGGTTTATCAACATCTCCCGTGGCTACACTACTTGAAGCTTTAAACAGGGCAAAGGCTGGCGATACCATTTATATAGATGCAGGTACTTACATAGAAAATGTAATCATCAATAAATCAATTGTAATAAGGGGTGTTAAATATGGCCAAAATCCCGGCAGCTCTTTAAACAGGGGAAATGAGTCTGTTATTCTACCTGCAACACAAACCCTGGGACTAGCAGGAACAATTATTCAACCTGCAGCAGATGATATAACAATAGACGGTCTTTTACTTGATGGTGATAACCCTGCATTAACAGCAGGATCTAACATCAACGGAGTAGATGTAAATATTGGATGCGGAATTTATAATAACAATATTGTTGCAGCATACCTGACTGTAAAAAACACGATTGTAAAAAATGTACAGACATACGGTATTGGTTTGTTCAGAGCCTTGGGTAATCAGGCAGGCCCCGCAGTTCCAGGTAACCTGTTTACGCAAAACCGTGTGGATAATTGCGGTACAAGAGGTATTGTATTTGGTTATAATGCATTTGGAGATATTACTAATAACTATATCAGCCGCTGTGGTGGAAGCGGAACCTGGTTTTCACAACAACGTGTAGCAAACGTAAACAATACTCCTTCTATTATTAATGGAAATATCATTGAAAACTGTAACCTCGGTATGCAATCAAGTGCATTGGAAACACCAACTTCTGTTGTTCGATATGTAAACAATGAAATCTCGAATAACACTACAACTAACTTTGCAGGTATTTCACTTTTAGTAAATAACGCTTCAGGCGTTGTATTATCAAACAATAAAATATCAGGATACGCCAATGCTGTGTATATTAATGCTACAAATCCTTCAGCACCCATACTGGTGAATAATAATTCTATCACATCTTACTCAACAGCGATACAAGTTGTAAGTACCAATCCTGTGAATGCAGGCTGTAACTGGCATGGCAGTGCTGCTGTGCAGGATTTTTATACGAAGTTGAATACAAATTACGTAAGTTTTGCCCCTTGGTTAACAAATGGAACAGATACAGACGCCGCCACAGGTTTCCAACCGACAGCGAATTCATGTGATGGCAGCACTCCATTGATCACCCTCAACAGCTTCACCAATGCAACTTGTAACGGAGCTGCAAATGGCAGCATCAACATAACAGCGTCTTACGGTAAAGCACCATTTGTGTTTACATGGACCAAGGTCGGCGATGCAAATTTTATTTCGAATGATGAAGACCCGAACAATTTTACAGCCGGCACTTATCGTTTAGCCGTTACAGATGCAAACGGAACCAACTTTTATGTAACGTCTCTTCAAGAAAATGTACCCGATACAGTAGAAGTTACTATTACCGAACCTACGGTATTAACAGCATCCATCACCAACACTTCAACGGCCTGTTCAAATATTGCAATTGTTGCAGCAGGTGGTGGCACACCAGGTTATACTTACCTCTGGAGTAATGGTGCAACTTCACCAACCATTGGCGGTGTTCCTGTTGGCACATATACTGTTACCGTAACAGATACAAATGGATGTACAGCAGAAGCAAGTGTTACATTAACAGTAAGTGAAGCATTCAATCCATCAGCATCCGTAACAGATGTTACCTGCTTTGCTGCAAACGACGGTGTTATTACAGTAACCAATATAAACGGTACAGCACCATTCATGTTCAGTAAAGACGGAGGCGTAAGTTTTGTAAATGGTTCATTGCCGTTCAGCTTCACCAATCTTGCACCGGGTAATTACAC
>JAKFDY010000259.1:0-7750 GCA_036675885.1 Lacibacter sp.
TTTAGATGAAGTAAGCTTCGGAGATCTTACTGTACCTGTTACCATTAAATCTTCGGATGCAGCGATTACAAGTTCAGTTAAAAAAATTGTTGCACAAATTAAACAGGCAAAACTTACAGATGCACAAGGTGATGTATTTATTGAATATGGCACAACCGGTTTCAGTACTGATTCTATTTATATTTCAACTTCCGGTGATTTCAGGTTAGGTGTGTGCAGCAAAACATTAACTGAAGAACAACTTTCCGCATTTATCAGTGCAAAGATTGCTGCTTATGGCCGTGCTGCTTACCTGCGCAACCTCAATATGAAAAATGAAGAGTTGAATGTAGTGTTTGAATTTATTCCTATTGATTATAAAAAAGCCGAAGGAAACAATAACGCCATCATCAAAGATCTTCCTGAGAAGACCATTAAAGATGCATCGGGCAATATTGTTTTTCAGCATGATGACAGGTACAACCTACGCATCATCAACAATGGACAGGAACGCCTATATTATAACATTCTTGAAATTCAGCCTGATAATATTGTGAATGTGCTGTTCCCTGCAGCGAATCAACAACCAATGGATTGTTTTATTAATCCCGGAGATACGGTACGCTTAACACGGATCTTCCGCATTGGTCCGCCCGATGGAATGAATGTATTAAAACTGATCGCTGCAAAATCGGCGTTGAATCTCCGCCAGGTATTTGCAGCACCGGGTCTCAACCGTGGCGATATACCAAAGCCTAACAACCCATTTGAAAAATTAATGCAGGGCATCAACAAAACAGAAGGTGCGCAAACCCGTGGCAGTGGCGAAGAAACCATTCAACCCGATGCAGTGAATATTCATTCTATACCCTTTAAAATCGTTCCTAAAAAACAATAAATTTTTAAACTATCATTTTATCACAAATCAACAAAATCAAACAGTATGAAAAAGTTAGTGTTCCTCACGATCGCTATTATCGGTTTAACTGTTGCATTTGGCAACAAAGCAACTGCACAAGCTGCTCCTAAAAAGAAAGTGGCTGTTATTGCACAGGAAGTAAAAGAAAAGAAAGACCTGCCTGGTCCTCAAGGCGGCTCACGTGAAAAGAAAACCCGTGGTTACTGCTATGCATACTTCGATAATTTTACCGGTCACTATGTTGACGTTTGGGTAGAAGGCATTTACCAGGGTCGTCTTTCTCCGTACGCAACTTCAGTTCGTATTGATGTATGGGTACCTGGTAACTGGACAAAATGGTATGCAGAAACAACTGACAAATCTTTGTATTGGAGCAACAGCAGCTATTGCAACGATAGCCGTGTGTTTACATTAAACCTGAAACGCTAAGTAAAACCGTTAGAAGTACAAGGGTATAAACGATTGTTTATACCCTTCTTTTTTTACATTCAGATCGCTCCGCTCATGAAAAAATTCTTTGCTGAATACCTGCTGCTCAACCTGTTTATTTTTGGTTGCGTATCGCTGCTGTCACTGGTGATCCTTAATTTTTCCATCTTCGATCCGTTTACTGAAGCATTTCATGATTTTACATTAACTGATCTGTACTACAATAAAGTGCAGGACAAAAACAAGATCTACAACAAAAATCTTGTACTCATCAATGTAGAAAACAAAAGCCGGAGAGAACTTGCCTTTTTATTGAATCAAATACAGGAGGGTGATCCCAAGGTTGTGGCACTGGATATCATTTTTACACAGCGAAAAAATGAAGATGACAGCTTACTGCAACAGGCATTCAATACACATAACAATTATGTATTTGGTTATGCCGCCAATTTTGAGAATGAAAAAACTTCTATTTACACCAATAACTTTTTTACCGAAAGGAAAGACGGCTACATTAATGTAGCAGGTGAACATGCGGAATTTTCAACCATTCGTTACTATTACCCTTTTCATCAAGAGCAGGAAGCATTTACCAGTTCCATACTTAAGAAATTCAACCTGACCATTTACCGGGAGTTAAAGAAAAAACGAAACAGCCAAACAGAAATTCATTACTATGGCAATATGGCCAACTTCAACTATTTTGATTTTGATGAGGTAATGGATGCAGGATTTGATGTTACTCAGTTAAAAGATAAAATCATTTTACTCGGCTTTCTTGGCATTCCTTCTCAACGGGGCACAGCTCAACTTGATGAAGACAAATTATTTACTCCGCTAAATAGCAGATTATCGGGCCGCAGTTACCCCGATATGTATGGCTCAGTGATTCATGCAAACATTCTCCGGATGGTTCTGGAAAATGATTATATACGGGTTATTCCAAGATGGTTAACGGCCGCTCTGTCGTTTCTTCTTATCTGGCTTACCTTACCAATCATGTGCGGCCTGTTCTTTAAAGGCGATCTTTGGTTTAATTCTGTTGGCACTTTGCTACAACTCGTGGGCAGTTTACTGGTGGTTTTTCTCAGCTTGCTGGCCTACACTTATTTCAACATAAAATTTGACCCCGGTTTATTGCTGGCCTGTCTTGTTTTACTACCAACTTTTATAAATTTATACGAAGCTTTGCTTAACTTTCTGAAGTATAAATTGAAAATACCTTTCCATTCAGCTTTTTCAGGAACGAATAAATAACCATGCGTAAATTAATTTTCATACTGCTTTTGCTGCAGCAATCATTTGCACAGGCAAGTGCTGATCAGAAATACCTGTTGTATCATGTAAACAAAAATGTACAGCGTGTTGAGAATGGTAAAAAAGAAACGGCCAGGCGTGGTATGTTTCTGATGGCTCCACATACAATCATTGTGCAGCCGCAAGCCGATGTAATGCTGGTACAGAACGATGGCAAATCATTATTACTGAATAAACCGGGCATCTATACTTTCAGCCGCATAAGCCAGCTGTTCGAAACCGGAACAACAAGTTCACTTTCATCCGGCTTTTTCAGTTATGTGTTTGATAAGTTTTTACAAAGCGAAAATGCTGATGAGCAACAGAAAGTAACGGCTGTGGTATTCCGGGGAAAAAAGGCAATGCAGTTACCACTCGACAGCAGCTTTATCTTTTCATTCCCTGTTACCCTGCAATGGAAACCTGAGCAAAAAAACATTCCGTACAAGTTGCATATCCGTGTTAACAAAGACAGTATTGATACCATTATCCATAATCAAAATTCTTTTTTACTGACAGAGCAGTTGTTTAAAACTGACAGTAGTGCTGCATTGCTTGCATGGAATGCTGTTCCATCTGATAGCAAATCAGCCGTTAGGCCTTTTCTTGCGATAATTCCTGCAGTAAATGATAAAGAAATAATTGAACAGCAGTTGAAACAATTACGAACTGCTTATAGTAAAGACCCTGCAATGCTTCGTTTGCTTGAAAAAGACCTGTTTGAACGGTGGATGGAAGTGTACCAGCTACGGTAATCAATCTTATGTGTCTAATTCGACTGTGCCAGCATTTCGCTCAGGATTGAAGATATTTTCTCGAAGTCTGCACTTTTATCAAGAAAATGTTCTGCACCAAGCTCCATGCATTTTTTGCGGTAGCTTTCAAACGCATGGTTGGTGATCATGATCACCCGGCAATCGCTGTTGTTTTGCTTGATGTAGTTCAGGATATCAATCCCGCTTTTGCCCGGAAGATTAATATCGAGCATGGCAATTTGAGGGCTCAGCTCATTAATAAGAGCGGTTGCATCCTCATAATTAGTGGCCGTATGAATCGCTGCAACATTAAAATCCTCCGAAAGGATGGAGAGCATCCGTTCAACATAGCTAACATTATCGTCAACAATGAGAATCAAAGGTTTCAATGGCTATTAATTAAGCAGCAATTTAACGAGGATAAAATGGCGGAACTATAGGAGATTTTACCGTCTGACTGTAGAATTTAAACCTGCAGCCGGTAGTATAACAACTACACCGGTTAAATCAGCTTTTTCTCCAGCGCATACCTGGTGAGATCTGCATTAGATTTCATACCCATTTTTTCGAGTACCCTTGAGCGATAGGTACTAACCGTGGTTACGCTTAAAGCAAACTGGTTGGCAATTTCACTCACAGCTTTGCCGCTTGCAAGCATTTTAAATACATCAAATTCACGGTCAGATAATTTTTCGTGCAGTTGATCGGTGGTATCTACCTCAAAAGCCTTTGCCAGTTTTTCGGCGATGGTGGGGGTAATAAATTTTTTACCGAGTTGTACTGTTTGGATTGCCTTCACAATATCATCATGAATGGTTTCTTTACCGAGGTAACCCGCCGCACCTGCTTTTAAAACCCGGAGAGCATACTGATCTTCCGGATACATACTCATAATGAGTACCGGTAATTTGGGAGCAATTTGCTTGATCTGGGAAAGCGCATCAAGCCCGCTACGGCCCGGCATACTGATGTCGCATATCACTACATCCCATTCCTGCTGAATAATTTTATTCACCAGTGTTTCTGCATCACCTGCCTCTCCAATTTCGGCCGAGGGGTATTCTTCAAGCAGCAACAATCTGAGTCCTCTTCTTACAATAGCATGATCGTCAGCAATTAAAATTTTTTTCATAACGACGTTTCGGGGTATTTAGCTTGCAATTAACTTAATGGCACCCGCACTTCCAATTTTGTTCCTTTAAGCAGCTCGCTGTTAATGGTAAAAATGCCCTGCATCATAGCAGATCGTTCTTTCATCCCCAGCAAACCGAGTGTTTTTTTGCCGGCAACGGTATTCCTGTCGAAACCTTTGCCATTGTCTTCAATATACAAAATAAATTCATTGTTTTGATTTTTCAAATGTATATCCACTTGACTCGCAGCAGCGTGACGAATGATATTTGTTAACGATTCCTGTAAAATACGGAACAACCCGGTTACAAATTCATTTGGCAATACAATGGGTGAATCAGGTTTTGACAGGTTCACCTTTATTCCGGTACGCATCGTAAACATGTCAGCCTCCCACTCGATTGCGGCAATAAGCCCGATATCATCGAGCAAACTTGGCCGCAGATCTGTTGCAATACGGCGAACGGAAGAAACGGCACCATCTAACATTTCCTGAATTTCATCCATTTTTGCGGGCAGAGCGTCAACATCTCCATTTTTTGTCTTTTTTTTCATCCAGGAAATGTCCATTTTCATAACTGTTAACTGTTGCCCCAATTCGTCATGAATTTCACGGGCAATATGTGCACGTTCATCTTCACGCACTTTTTGCAGATAAGCCGTTAACCTCCGTATTTGCTGATAGGATTCATTCAGATCTTCCTCTGCACGTTTTCTTTCTGTTATATCACGGATAATGGTATTTGTTTGCTCCTCGCCGGAAGCAGTTTTAAACTTAACAGATGTAATCTCTGCCAAAAATGTTGAACCGTCTTTCTTGAAATGACGCAACTCACCCTGCGCCTTACCATAACGGTTACGGGCATCAAAAAATTTGGGCCAGTTCGGGTCAGTTTCATCCAGTATTGCAGATCTGCCACCGCTACATATTTCCTCTTCCGTCATCCCGAAAATTTCTGTGGCTGCTTTATTGGCTGAAAAAATTCGCCCTTTGCCGTCGGTAAGCAAAATACCATCCATACTGCTTTCAAAAAACAGACGATACTTTTCTTCGCTTGCATTTAACTCCAGCAATATCTTTTTCCGGGTTGTTATATCCCTGATATAAATCGAGACACCGGATGGAGATGGATAGATGTTTAATTCAAACCACTTTTGAAATTGAGCCAGCCATGTTTCGAGATACACATACTCTCTTGAAATAAATGTTTCTTTGATTGCTCTTTCAACTTCACCTTCAGCAGTTGAAAAAAGTTGGTACACAGAAGTATCTGTTAACTGAGAAGAACTGATATTGAATAATAATTCTGCCCTCTTGTTCACATAAACTACATTGTAATCATTGTCAACTCCAATGAACGCATCTGATATACGTTCAAAAACATCCCGCAGCTCAGCCGTTTTTTCTTTAACCTGTATCTCCAGTTCATTGTTAAATTCCTTCAGTTGCTTTTCAAGCTGCTTTCGTTCTGAAATATCCCGATGGACTCCAACGTAACCTGTAATTACCTGTTCCTGATTTTTTAATACAGTAATGGATGCCTGTACGTTAACAGGTTGCTGATGCTTGCTTAAAAATATATACTCGGCGTTATAGTAACCTCTCCTGTTCAGATCAGTTAAGCGTTTTTGAGCTGTTTCCGGATCGAGTGTACTTTTCAGGAACGAACCCAGGGGTTTACCAATTACTTCTTCTTTTGTATAGCCGTAGATCTCTTCTGCTCCTTTATTCCAGCTCATGATGTTCAGGGAAGGATCAGTTGATAAAATTGCATCGCTTGTTTGCTCAACAAGATTAGCCAGGTAATTTTTTTCAGCAATAATTGCTTCCTTGTTTTGTTCACGCCGATTCAGCAACAACGTATTCAACCAAATAAGTGAAAGAAAAAAGAGGATCATGCTTGTAACAAATAAGGCAGAACCAAATTCAAGGTTATACAAACCTGAACGTTGCCCCCATAAACGAAATAGCCCGATCATCACCGGTAAAATAATTGCAGGCACAAACAATTTCCATGCAATATAACTGCCATTATATTTACTTGTTAACTGCTGCATAATCCCGGCACCGGGATATGCGAAAAGTGTGGCAAGTGAAAGCAGAAAAAAGCAAATACCGGAATTAAGCGTCATTGCTGTATAATTCTGCACTTCATAAAACTCCGGCGCACCAAATATGTAGCCAAGCAGGGAAAAGACAGCAACCATTAAAGCAAGAACAGTTATTACCTGCGCTGTAACCTGGAACAAATGGCGGGGCTTATTAAGGAGCAAAATACCGGTAGCCAATAAACTAAAGGCAAAAGCAGTATTTGGTGCCATTGAGGTTCTGAATCCATCAACGGTATTATTATTTGGCTTATTTACAAATATCAACTGATCAAGTGAATAATCCAATCCGGCAATAATTGCCACAAGCTTCAAAAAAGTAATTACAAAAACAATCACAGTAATACTATCGGCCACCCCTTGTTTACTTCTTTGATCTTTATATTTTAATTTAAAACGAAGCGCTGTTACCAACGTTATAAAACAGAGAGATGTAAGAGGGCTCATGGCTGCCAATCCACTAACAGGGTACTTGAGCCATTCAACAGAAAACACCCAGCCGGCAAATGCAAGCAGGCTTATGACCAAAATAACCGTTAACATGATGAGTGATCTTTTGACCAGCCGTTGCTGTAAGTCAAGATCGGACGCAAATTGACTCATTTGCCTTTCTGTTTTCGTTTAACTGTCTTCATTCGTATTATCATTCAATACAGGTTTTATCAAAAATCAGTTACTTCATCTTGCAAAATAGGTACATGTACTTCCACTTTCATACCCCTTACAGGATTGCGTTTTATTCTGAAAGTTCCTCCCATCATAACTGTACGTTCCTGCATACCTAACACACCCAATGTTTTCTTTCGGCCAATACTGGTTACATCAAATCCTTTCCCGTTATCAACAATAGCCATAGTAACCACTTTATCTTCAATAAACAGTTCAACCATTACTTCTGTTGCTTCTGCGTGCCGGGCTATATTGGTAATACTTTCCTGGTAAATTCTGAAAAGACCTGTAGCTGTTTCACGGGGAATTTCAATGGCTGATTCAAGCGTAAAAAATTCTGTTTTTATTCCTGAACGTTTTCCAAACTCCATCAAATGCCATTCAATAGCTGCCGCCAATCCAAGATCATCAAGCAACACAGGCCGCAGGTCAGATGAGATTCGACGCACTGTATTTACAGTAT
>JAKFDY010000260.1:0-3054 GCA_036675885.1 Lacibacter sp.
CGTTATTAACAAAGAACTCCTTTAGTATTTCTGCATTGTAATATGCCCCGACATAACCACCGTTGTAAAACCTGTTATTGTTACAAACATAAACAGAGAACCCACTGTTAATAAAAAGCGATACTGTCTGGGAAACATCGTTCAGGCGTAGTTCCGGCAAAAATGACAAGTAAAAATAATCGGCTTCGTAGTGTGTGAGAATAGTCTGGGTACCTGCTCCGCTATTTACTTTAAAATTCAGATGCATGAAATTATCGGTGTTGTTAATCCCAACTGCGGTTTTTAAATACAGCACTTTATACAACTTGCCGCTGAAGTTAACCGAAAACTGAGCAGCAGGTTTGTTTGCACTTGTGTTGACGACAGTCGTGTTGTTACCTCCCTTAAAAAAAAGAGTTGCTGGCGCAATTGCATAATCAACATCCAGAATGAATTTATCCTTGGGTTCCACTATCATTTTCGATTGCGCAAAAGAAAATATCATTGTCTGAGTGCAAAAGAAAAACAAGGTTACAAAGCGGCTCATTCTTTTAAAATTTTGAGAACCGTGAAAATAGAAATAGTAAATGTTCATCTGATTGAAAATTATTCAGTTAATTCATGGCTTCGAATTGAACCGCCCTTCTGTTACACGCACAACTTTACCGTTACCATTTACAAGTATGCAGGAAAAATTTCCACGGAATACCTGCTGTGCCGTATCATACGTTGTGATTGTTATTTGACCACGATCGTTGGGATTATCTCCGCCGAACCATAGGTCACGGGTTTCGCTGTTGTAATACGTTATTGCCCTGTTAACAGAATCAATCTGTATAGTATAAGGCAACCGTACATTGCGTGGTATTGGATGAATGTAAAGGCGAAGGTACTTTTTCCTGAGGGCATCATTCACTTTGTAATAACGTGTACCGATTACTTCAAGATATAATTCTCCGTAATAACCGGTTGTACCTGTTGCAGCAAATACAGGATCGGTTTCAAGATTAATGGTAAATCGTGGTGCCCAACTTTCACCATCAATCTTACACGACATATAACGGGCGTATTTATTAAATAAATCTGATTTCCTGCAGGCAAACAATGCAGTAAGAAGACAAAAGATTAAAATGAAATAGCTGTTTTTCCTTTTCATAGCTTTCCTTATTAAAATTTATCTTAACCTCCCAAACTGCAGCCCAACTTCAACTCCGTAATAAGAATACTTTGGCTGAAGAACAGTCCACAGAGCAGTTGTAGCCGCAATTTTCTTTGTAAGCAGATATTTACAACCTGGTTTTATATACAAGCCCACCCTCTTCGATTTTTTATACACATAATTATAATTACTTGAGAAATCGAACCAGCCATTGGATGGTGGCAGGTAAACAAAGTTGTCGGGATATACTCTTTCAGAATAAGACAGCCCTGCCTGAATTGTTGGAATCATTTTAGACGACTTCCCCCTAAACTCACGAACTGCTGACAGAAGAAATAAGGTGTTTTGCTCATCAGGCAAACCATCATCACCAAAAAGAAGAAAACCACCTGGCTCGAAGTCGCTTGGCGTATTAGAAGCGCTAGCAGCTCCACTCTTAACTTCAAATGCAATGCCCCAATGCCGCTTGTCCATTATCGTAAAACCTAAGCCAGGCATCAGGAAAAAGTTTCCGTAACTCAGGTTAGGTGCATTTATATACCATAAAATGGTTTTCGGTTTTTGTTGGCGAGACAACTGTTTTACAGGTATTGTATCCAGGTTTTGTGCAACGGCCATTTTAATTAACAACAGCATAAAGAAGATTAAATAAGCTGTTCTCATATCCGTCATTTTAAACAGTATAAAGCTATTCACTGCGCACATTTGTTTTGAAGCTGTTTTCCGCTTTATAAGCTACTTTCAGGCATAGCATTCTCATAAAATGAGAAAACGAGCAATCATTCTACCTTTTTTCTACTTTTATGCTTTCTCAACTGGAATCTATGGAACAGGTACAAGTTCAGTTTTTGCAACAGCTGGCAGCAAGATTGAAAGCAAACCAGCATTTAGCCGATGCTTTAACGGAAGTATTACACATCAGTAAAAGCGAAGCATACAAAAAAATAAACGGCAAATCGTTGTTAACGCTGCCGCAGATTCAAACACTCTGCAATCATTTTCATACAAGCTTTGCCATTTATGACGAGCAAAACAGAAACAGCAGTTCGATAAGTTTTACACCGTTTCATACAGGAAAAATCGGCGTAAAAGAATATATCAACAGCCTTGAAGCATTTTTACAATCCATTGCCAATGCCAAAGAAAAAAAACTCACCTGTGCTACAGACGATATCCCCATCTTTCATTTGTTTCAGTACCCGGAATTAACTGCTTTTAAACTCCACTTCTGGCAAATGCGTGTAATTGAAAAAGCGCCTTTTAAATTTAAAATGAATGACTGGGGGCCTTCGCTGTTAAAACCTGCTGCGCACATGCATGAGTTGTATTTGCAAATACCGAGCGTAGAAGTATGGACCAAAACAAGTTTACTCAACACACTGGAACAAATTAACTATGCTGCTGAAACCGGAATCATTACTGATAAAAAACTTGGTCGTACTATCTGTGCGCAACTAAGAGATGCATTGGGTAATATTGAAGTATATGCGGTAAACAGGAAGAAACAGAAACAAAATGAGAACAGCGTATTCGATTGGTATTTCTACGACATAATCGGCACCATTACATACCTGGCCGAAATGGACGGAAGGCTTGCAAGCTTTGTACGTTTCAATACGTTCAATACGATTCAGGAAGAAAACGGCCCGCTTTGTAAAGAGGTAAGTTATTGGTTACAGAGCCTCATACAGGATGCAACAGGCTTCAGCGGACAAGGCAGTGTACAACGAAATAAATATTTAGCCAAAGCGTATGACCAATGTGATGCGATGGCCGAATTATTTTAATGAATAGCAATCATTAGTGTCCCGTAAAACTACATAGCAGTTCTTTGAAATTCTTAATAGACGTGTATTTCAGCCGAAAAACCAACGGTGACGATTTGAATTGAATTCAGATTATTTCCGTTAAAATAC